>CAYTRF010000001.1:0-7636 GCA_964440065.1 uncultured Cocleimonas sp.
ATAATCTGCAATTACTCTGGCTTGCCCTGTTTCTCCCGATTCTAATAATGCAGAACGAGCAAGTTGTTGATGTTCGGGTGGAAGTAATCGTACATCGTCCATAAAAGCGCCAAATAATGCTTCAATTACTTGGTGTGCTTTACGTGTCATACGATACACCTTGTGGTGATAATAAAGATTCTCTCGTAAAAACTTCTTTAATTGTTGGTTCAGTGTTCGCATCTCTTGGCTAAAACTGATCAGTTGTAAGCCGTAGTTTCTAACATCTTCAATACTTTCTACTTTGGAATTTTCTAAGCTTTCTTGACTGGTAATAACAAGGTCTATAACTTGTTCACCAATCATGCGGCGGATAGTTTCATGGACGCATCTATTGCCTTTTAATTCCGGATATTTCCACATGACTTTATCGTATTGATTACTGAATAGTTTAACGTCACGCATTTGCTCAATGGTGATTAAACCAGAGCGTAAGCCATCATCAATGTCGTGATTATTGTAAGCTATTTGATCGGCAATATTGGTAAGTTGTGCTTCTAATGAAGCTTGTTTTTTATTAATAAAACGCTCGCCTACATCACCTAAGTCAGCAGCATTTTTTAAAGAACAGTGCTTAAGTATGCCCTCTCGTGTTTCAAAGCTCAGGTTTAAACCGTCAAAATCCGCATAGTTTTTTTCTAGCTGATCAACAATTCGTAACGATTGAAGATTGTGCTCGAAGCCCTCGTAGTCTTTCATGCAAGCATTTAAAGCATCTTGTCCTGCATGCCCAAAAGGGGTGTGCCCAATGTCATGGGCTAGTGCTATAGCCTCTGTTAAATCTTCGTCGAGCTTTAATGTGCGGGCGATAGAACGAGCTATTTGAGCAACTTCAAGAGAATGTGTTAAACGAGTACGGTATAAATCACCTTCATGGTTTACAAATACTTGGGTTTTATATTCCAAACGACGAAAGCCTGTGGAATGAATAATGCGATCTCGATCACGTTGAAATTCATTTCGATAGGTTGGTGCAGGCTCTTTGAATTTTCGACCCTGAGAGGTTTCTGGTTTAGCGGCATAGGATGCATTCATAGCTTAATACCAAGTATGGTGGGGCAAGTAGGGTACAGCAGGATGTTAAACTTCTCTACTCAAAACGCGATTCAATGCATCTTGATTGAAATCACTGCTAATGAAACTTTCTCCAAGTGATTTCATTAAAACTAAATGAAGCACACCATCTTGGACTTTTTTATCTATCGACATTAATCCTGAAAACTGTTGTGCGCTAATTTCTTTTGGTGGATCAACAGGAAGCTTCGCTTTTTTTAGTAATGCGCGAATACTCTTAACATCAGTTGCGCTTATCCAGCCATGTTCTTTAGAAAGCTCAGCCGCCATTACCATGCCTGCCGAGATAGCTTCACCATGCAACCATTTTCCATAACCCATACCCGTTTCAATGGCATGACCGAAGGTATGACCTAAGTTTAGTAAAGCACGTTGTCCAGCTTCTTTTTCATCAGCGGCGACAATTTTGGCTTTATGCTCACAGGAATGATAAATCGCATAGGTTAGTGCATCGGGATCGCGTGCTAATAATTTTTCCATATTCTCATCAAGCCAATCTATAAAGCTAATGTCATTGATGTAACCATATTTAATGATCTCAGCTATACCAGCACTTAGTTGTCGGTCATCTAAGGTATTGAGAGTTTCAATATCAATAATAACGCATTGGGGTTGGTGAAATGCACCCATCATGTTTTTACCAAGAGGATGATTCACACCCGTCTTTCCTCCCACTGATGAATCAACCATAGACAGAAGCGTGGTAGGAATTTGAATAAAGTTAATACCCCTCTGGTAACTGGCAGATGCAAAACCAGCAACATCACCGACTACCCCACCGCCCAATGCCAATAACGTAGTTTTTCTGTCGCAACGCGCTTCTAACATTTCAGTGTATATTTTATTTAGCGTAGTGAGGTTTTTGTACTCTTCGCCATCGGGTAAAATAATATCAACATTGGTGCTATTACTAATTAAGTCATGTATTTGATTAATATACAAAGGGGCGACGGTATCATTTGATACTGTTGCGGTAGTGATACCTTTGATATGCGAACGAATAGTTTTAGAATCATTTAATAATCCCGATCCAATATGAATGGGGTAACTTCTATCGCCTAAATCAACTATTAAAGTTTTTACGTCACTTGTCATATTATTGCTGCTCGCGCTCAACTTTTTGTAAAGCATCTTCGACACGTTTTACAATGACTCCCACTTTTTGCTTACCCGTCATAATGACGATATCAGCAGTTTCCATATAGTGAGACTCTCTATCATCTAATAGTTTCTTTAGGGTATCAATCGGGCTTTTTGTTTGCATTAGAGGGCGACTTTTGTCATAACGAATTCGTGAGTAGAGGAGTTCTGCTGAGGTGCGTAAGTAAATAACATGCCCAGATTTCTGCATATTTTTACGATTTTGTTCACGTAGAACACAGCCACCACCTGTAGCAAGAATAATGTTATTCATTTCGCACAGCTCTTTAATAACTTGCTCTTCCCTATCACGAAATCCTTGTTCACCTTCAATTTCAAAAATAGTAGCAATATCAACACCTGTACGTTCTTCAATGACTCGATCAGAGTCAAAGAAATCCTTGTGTAGATGTTTAGCAAGGTTTCTACCAATGGTTGATTTACCCGCTCCCATTAAACCTACTAGAATTATATTACCACTCATATTTGTGTAAAACTTTACCAACTTTTAAGTAAGTTAATATTACACTTATCTTCACCAAAGCTCTCACGTTATTTATTTTTTTGTTAGTTTAAAGGCAAAAAAATGGCCGAATAAATCCGGCCATTTTTATAATTAGATTCTGTAGTTTTATTTTAGAATCTTTGGAGTTACAAAAATGAGTAACTCTCTTTTTTGATCTCTATTCGTGGTTCTACGGAATAGCTTTCCTATAACAGGCACATCACTTAACAATGGTACTGAATCAACTCGATTAGATTTAACCTGTTCATGTACACCACCTAATACGACTGTTTGTCCGTTATCAACTAATACTTGTGTGTTTATTTCACGAGTGTTAATACTAGGAACACCTTCAATAATATCGCCAACCGTATCTTGATTTACCACTAAGTCCATAATAATGTGTTCATCAGGTGTTATCTGTGGCGTTACCTCTAGACTTAATACTGCCTTCTTAAATGCTACCGTCGTACCACCACTTCGGCTTTCCGTTCTGTAGCCTATTTCTACACCTTGCTCGATTAAAGCTTTCTTCTTATCAGCTGTCACAACACGTGGTGTAGATACAATTTCACCTTTGTTTTCAGCTTGTAAAGCCGATAATTCTAGATCAAGTAAAAAATCTTTACTTAACAATGAAAGTGCAACTTTTGCAGCACCACCTGTGGCGGCAGGAAGGTTAAAGTTTAATCTATCAGCAACATTTGGAACCGCTACACTGCTGGAGTTACTTAACAAATCACCCACCATTGCGTTAGTACCATTGATTCCACCTGAAAGCGCCGCATTGCCACCAAATGTTGTTACGCCAAAACGTGTACCTAAATCTTTACTGAACTCATCAGTAGCAACAACGATACGACTCTCAATCGAAACCTGCCTTACTGCAACATCCAAGTTTCCAACCATGTTACGAATATCATTAACTCGTGAGGCAGTATCTTGAATTAATAAAGTATTTGTTCTGATGTCCAACGAAACATTACCGCGTTTTGATAATAAAGATGAACCATCATCTTTATTACCACCTGCTGATTTAATAAGTTCAGCCATATCTTCAACTTTTGCATAATTAACAGAAATATACTCTGTTACTAAAGGTTCTAATGATTGCTTGCGTTTTAAGGCTTGCAAATCACGTTGCTCTTTAGCATCTAATTCAACAGCAGGTGCAACCCAAATGACATTTCCATTATTGCGCATCGCCAAGCCTTTAGACTCTAATACGATATCCAAAGCTTGATCCCAAGGAACATCCTTCAATCGCAGGGTAATATTGCCTTTTACACTATCACTTACAACGATATTTTTATTAGTAAAGTCTGCTAGTAACTGTAGTACTGAGCGAACTTCGATATCCTGGAAATTCAAAGAAAGTTTCTTACCGTGGTAATTTTTCTTCTTTGGTGCTAGTGGATTAGCACGAACAATCTTTCGTTTAGGCTTATTGAGATTAACAAAATAATCTCTTCCTTCTTGAGAAGATTTAAAATCAAATGCTGCATTCGCTAACATTTTTATCTGTACATCACGCCCATTTCGAGTGATATCAATATAGGAAGCTGGGGTTGCGAAATCTAAAACATCAATACGCTTTCTTGGTTGTCTTGCTGAAACATTCTTCAATGTAACAACAACGGTATTACCAACTTTACGCGATTCTACTACTGTCGATGGATGAGGCAATTTGATAATGACTTGTCCACCACCTGCTTGGGTTCTGTGAAACTCTACAGGACCCAATAAGTTTGATTGTGCTCTAGCTTGTGGTCTATAAGCAGCCGTCTTCTGCGTAGGTCTGTATTTAGCCGTTGAATTTTTTGGCCTTGCAACATAATTACTTGCAACAGCCTGGTGTCTTACACTCTTTTGTTTAACAACTGAGCCTGCTACACGATTTGCCGACGCTGCATTTTTTGCCGCTTGCGCACGCTTTTGTGCTGCAATCGCATGCTTTCTTTGGTTCGCAACACGTTGTTGTGCCGCAAGAGTCTGTTTTCTTTGAGCCTCTGCACGCTTTTGAGTAGCAATCGCTAACTGTCTTTTAGACTCTGCACGTTTTTGTGTAGCAGTAACCTGCTTTCTTTTGGCTTCTGTGCGCGTTTGAGCTACAAGAGCTTGCTTTCTTTGATTTTCAGCCTGTTTTTGTTGCAAAGCATAACGTTGCTGACCTGCAATTTGTTTTCTTTGTAACTCCGCTCTCTTTTTAGCCGCAACTGCCTTTCTCTGTGCCCCAGTAGGGCCAGTAGCAACTGCTTTATGAGCAACAACTTGAGGTGCGGCTTGATTGTCATCAAATGTTATTACAACATCATTACCTTGAATGCTGGTTGTATACTTAGTTAATTTATTCAATGAAACCATAACACGAAGTTTTTTTGCGCCTTTAGCAAATCTAACATTCTTAATGGACTTTGAATTAAACTTTTTGCTTCTCTGTTTCATTGAAGACTTAACATCCGGGAAGTCTAATACAATATTTGAAGACTGTTTCAAGATGAAGCTCTTAGGCATACTGACTTTACTATCAAAATGTAGTCGTAAAGCTGACTTTCCTGATGGCTGAGTCATTGACTCTACATTTTGTAAGGTAGTAGCGTAACTGCCCCCCGTCGCAAGTAATAGTGCAGGTAAACTTAAGCTTAGCAATGTGCGTGTAATAATTTTCATTTTAATAATCCAAAATTCTAATTTTTATTATTTACTACTTTCTTTTAATTATTCTTGATTAAGTACGATCGAAGTTTCTCTTTCTTTAAAACCGCCCAATCCATTTGAAACTGTTTCTCTCATACTCATATTTGCGTCTGAGATAGAGACTATTTTTCCGTAATTTTGTCCCATATAGTTACCTGATTTCACACTTTGTACTGCGCCATCAGGTATCTTAATCAATGCCCACAACGTATCATCTTTAGTAACAGTTCCAACCATTAAAAGACTGTCTAATGGGAAACCTTCAAGAAACTCTGGGACTCTTGCGGTATCAATTTCAATGCCGTTGTCAACAATCTGCCGTGGCCCTTTATCTGGCGCTAGCATATTTTTATCAAATGGATCCTTTTCATGTTCAGGATACACATATCTTAGATAAGGCTTAACTTCGGGTATTGGTTTTATCGGAGCATGTGCTTTTGATCGATGTTCAGCAAAGTATTGATCCAAATCAGCTATATTATCGTCGACACATCCTGATAATAACAACGTGCTACCAATAAACAATGAAAGCGATAACTTTCTAAATAGGTTTTTATTCTTATTCATCCTTCATTCCCTTCTTGATCTTCTTCATCTAAGTATCTAAAGGTTTTAATTGTTGCATTAAGAGATAAACGTGAAGATGTAGCAAGTTTGTTAATCTTCTTGCCTTTAGAATCTTCCTTGACTGATGTCAAATGAATATCATTAATTGTTACTATTCGTGGTAATGCAGAAAGATCACTAACAAAACCTGCTAGTTCATCATATGTTCCTTTTGCGCTTAACTTGATTGGCTTTTCCGCAAAGAATTCTTTTTGTATTTCAGGTAAAGGCTTAAATAACTCTATTTCCAAGCCATTACTTAATCCTTTTTCTGAAATATCCAAAATCAATCCTGGAATCTCTGTATCACTCGGTAATTGATCCTTCAATGTTCCAAATGTAGCCTGCATTTCTGCCAATTGTGCTTTAAATGCTGGCAACTGATTGGCCCTAGCTTGTTTCTGTTCAAAAGCACGGCGTTTATCACTCTCTTTACCTTGTACAGATTTCAATGTTTCCATTTGCTCAATAATAACGAGTTTATAACCTGCAAAAAGAGCTAAACAAAATACGATTACAATCGCTGCAATCTTTATCGGAAGAGAAACACTGGCAGGATCATTGAGTAGATTATTAACTTCTTGAATATCAAAGTTGGCCATCTTGTTTCTCCTCATCTTCATTCGAAGTTAGTAGTTGTTTAACCGTTAGATTAAAATAACGTAAACGACTGTTCTTATCTTTATCATCAGCTTTAATAGTATTTAAATCAGATGAACTTAACCAAGGAGATGCATTTAGACGATTCATATAACTAGAAACACGAGCACTTGATTCTGCTTTTCCTTCTAATTTAATAATATTTTTTTCTTGTTTTAGCTCTGTTAAATACAAACCTTTTGGTAATGCATTTACCATTTCATCAAACATATGAACAATAGCGGGGCGTGTTGATTGTAAGCGCTCAATTACAGAGATTCTATCAAGCAATGCTTTTCTATTGGCATCTAAGGTCTTAATTTCTGCTATTGCTTTATCCAATCTTTTAGTTTCAGCATCAATATAAGCATTCCTTTCGTTTTGATAAGAAATACGACCCTCCGTATAGGTATAGCCTGCACCTACAACTGCCGCGCCTAATGCAACTGCACCCACTACTGACATCACGAACTGTTGCTGACTTTTCTTACGAGCCGCATCACGCCATGGTAATAAATTTATACCGGCCATTACTGAAAACCTCTTAATGCTAATCCCGCTGGAACAAGCATCGCTGGAATATCACTTGTGAATCTAGCTGGGTTAACTTTTGAATGTAACACTACATTTGCGAATGGATTGGCTAGCGCCGTCGGGATACCGATGACTTCTTGAATTTGCTCATCAATTCCAGGAATACTGGCACAACCACCTGATAACAGAACTTTATCCACTTTATCTTTTTGTGAAGATGCGTAGTAGAACTGTAAGAAACGCTGTACTTGACGAACCATATTCTCTCTAAATGGATCGAGAACCTCAGGTATGTAACCTTCAGGTAAGTTTCCATTTTTCTTTGCTAATCCAGCTTCGGAATATGAAAGACCATAGAGTTGTGTAATTTCTTGTGTTAGCTGCTTTCCACCAAATACTTGC
>CAYTRF010000001.1:7646-9007 GCA_964440065.1 uncultured Cocleimonas sp.
TTTATCAAAAACATATTTAAAAACATTAATACCTGTCATAGAAGCCCCAAAATCTACGGCAGCTAAAACATTATGCTTATCCATGTCATCTACCATGGTTGAAAATAGCAATTCAACTGCATGCGACTCAAGATCTACAATCTCGACATCAAGCCCAGCCATTTCAGCTGCAGCAAGACGTACCTCAACATTTTCTGTTCGTGTTCCAGCGATTAGTACATCGATCATTTCGCTAGAAGTTTCTGATTGACCGAGGATTTCAAAGTCAAAATTAACTTCATCCATCGGATAGGGAATATATTGTTCCGCTTCTAAGGAAACCTGTGCTTCTAATTCAGATGCAGGAATCGAGGCAGGGATAGTAATGATTTTATTAATTGCCATAGAAGATGGAATACCTAAAGCGCAACGTCTGCTTTTAGTACGACTCTTTTTGACAACTTGCTTGATCGCTTCACCTACTTTTTCCGCTTCATTGATGTCGCGTTCACTAGTGACACCTTCGGGTAAAGAGGTTACGGCGTAACTATCCACACGATAGTCATCACCTTTTTTGGAAAGTTCAATTAGCTTAACTGCTGAAGAGCTTATATCTATGCCGAGCAGGTCGCCTTTTTTCTTAGAGAAGGAAAACACAAATCAAATCCTATTTATTGTTATTATTAGAAGAGATTTCAAAAGTAAATTAATAATCTCTTATTGGTTTGGGGTAATACTAGCGCCCTTACTCAAAATAGTCTACTCTCTTCATCCTCTGTGGCACATACTTTGGACGAACGGTATAGTTAAACTTAGATATTAAGCTTATTTAAGGTGATCAAAGGTATAAGCCATTTTAAATAATTTATCAGTATTTATTCAAACTCATTAATTAAGCATGCCCATCATTAAATTCTTTCTTCGTTTCATATTTTCCCCTCTCGTGGTACTTGGTGTAATGGGGATTGTGTTTGGAACAGCAGTATTCTTTTATTATCAACCTCAAATCCCATCCGCTAGTGAATTAAAAAATACTCAATTACAACTTCCTCTACGGGTTTATAGCAAAGACGATAAGCTCATTGCCGAATTTGGACAGTTTCGCCGCCGTCCCGTTACTTATGCACAAGTCCCTGATGCCTTAAGAAATGCCTTTATATCAATTGAAGATGCTCGTTTCTATAAACATAAAGGTGTCGATTTTCGAGGTATTGCGCGTGCAGTTGTTACTGCTTTAAAAAGTGGTCGCGTTACTCAAGGTGCTAGTACTATCACCATGCAAGTAGCACGCAACTTTTATCTTAGCAATAAAAAAACCTTAGATAGAAAACTACGTGAGGCACTACTAGCCTTAAAGATTGAAGATGAACTTAGCAAGTCGG
>CAYTRF010000001.1:9059-15770 GCA_964440065.1 uncultured Cocleimonas sp.
GCCTATGGTGTTGGTTCAGCGGCTGAAATTTATTACGGCAAAAAAATCGATGAATTAACCCTTGCACAAAGTGCCATGATTGCTGGGCTACCCAAGGCACCCTCACGTTACAATCCCATCACAAATCCTAAAAGAGCAAAAATACGCAGAGACTACATTTTACTAAGAATGAAACAGCTAAGTTATATTTCTTCTCAACAATATCAAGATGCAATCAATGAACCTTTAAGTGCAAAGATACATTACGTTGAAGCTCAAACCTACGCACCTTATATGGCAGAGATGGCACGAACAGATGCTATTCGACGCTTTGGTGAAGAAAATATCTATAAATTAGGCCTTAATATTTACACCACTTTAGATAGTTCTGCACAAGACAATGCAATCAACACGCTCAGAAAACATTTGATCAAGTATACGCTTCGTCATGGCTATAAAGGTCCAGAAGCGACTGTTTCTCTTAATGAATTCAAAACAAGAAACCAACGACAGCAAAAACTTAAAAAACATAAAGTGTATGGTAAATTATATCCTGCCCTAGTGATTGAGGTTAATGATAAGTCAGCTACTTTAGAAGCGTATCAACAAAGTGCGCCTATCAAACTATCATTAAAACAAATGAAGTGGGCGCGTAAATACATCAATGAAAATCGACGTGGAAAAAAGCCCAAGAAAATAAGTGATGTATTAAACTTAGGAGATATTGTTAGGGTACAAAAAGATGAAGAAAACAAATGGAAGCTATCTCAATTACCCAAAGTGACAGGTGCTCTAGTTTCTATGGATCCAAAAAATGGAGCTATTGAAGCAATCGCAGGTGGCTTTGATTTTAAGTACAGTAAATTTAATCGTGCCCTTCAAGCCAAGCGCCAACCAGGCTCCAGCTTTAAGCCATTTGTTTACGCAGCAGCACTAGAAAAAGGATATTCTCCAGCAACCACTGTTCTTGATGAGCCCATTGAGCTAGTGAATAGTACTTGGAAACCTGAAAACTATAGCCACGATTACAGCGGACCTATGCGCCTTAGAAAAGCTTTAGCAAAATCCAAAAACCTAGTCTCTATTCGTTTACTTCAACAAATTGGTCTTAGCCATACAATCAACTACGCTAAACGTTTTGGCTTTAAAAAACGAACCCTACCGGCTGATTTAACCCTAGCCCTCGGTACAGGTTCCGCTACACCTGTTGAAATGGCAACCGCTTACTCAAGTTTTTCTAACGGTGGTTATAAAGTCAATAGCCATTATATTCGGAAAATAGTTGATAGAAATGGAAACATCATCTTTAACGCTGACCCACTAACGGTTTGCCCAAAATGTATAAGAGACAATACCAATATAAATAATCAAGGAATCAAAGTTAACCACCCTGCAAAACGAATCATGAAACCTTATGTTAACTATCAAATGAACAGCATGCTACAAAGCGTTGCACAAACTGGTACGGGTTCAAAATCAAACTCATTAGGCAGACGCGACTTAGCGGGGAAGACCGGCACGACGGATGATCAAAAGGATGCTTGGTTCTGCGGCTTTACACCTAAAAAAGTGGTCACAGTTTGGGTAGGCTTTGATCAGATAAAACCTTTAGGGAAAAAAGAAACCGCTATAGGTGTTGCCTTACCCATTTGGATAGACTTCATGAAAACTGAGCTTAAAGGTGTTAAACAAAGTAGCTGGAAAACTCCTAGGGGGCTAATTAATGTAAAACTTGATGCTGATACAGGCATGCCTTCTGATCAATATACGATGGCAACTGTCATTGAAGCATTGATTCCTGAACAAATACCAACAGAAGCAGAAATTGTTAAATACAAACAGGATCATCAAGAATATTTACTGGAAAAACAACAATATCAAGCACTTGAAAATGCGAATGATGCGGTTCGTTTTCGCCAACAAGAACGACTACGGCGAGAAGCCGCACAACGTGCTGAAAATGACAGAAGAAGAGAGCTAGCAAGACAACGTGAACGAGACAGACTAGAGCGATTAAAGCAGAGAAATTAAAACTTAATAAATCAACTTTACATTTTCCTCACCCAAAATCTTTTTAAGATGCTTTAAATCTTCATCGGCCAAAGGTGCGCCAACATTTGGCCCTAAGCGAAAGTGTACTTTTTCACTTTCTGTTTCATAGGCAATAAAAACAGGACACTGCCCCCCTTTACCTTCGGCTGCTTGAGATTGTGTTGGCAGAAGCTCATCCAATTTATCCAATAAACCGTTCGCTGTTTGGCTTTTATTTATTTTAAGCATTAGTCGTCGCAAGAATTGAGTTCTGGCGCTTTCGATGTCATGTAATTCATTCACATAAAAACGAATATCACCCGTTTGGTAAATTGTATTCAGCGTTCCTTCAACAATTAAAAGTTCTTCTTTTTGTAAGAAATGCTCGTATTGTTGGATTTTTTCATCGTAAATTCTAAATTCATAATAAGCAGTTTTATCATCCAACGTAATAATGCCCATTTTTCCTCTATCAGTAGTACGCACATTGATAGCTGAAATTAGACCGACTAAAGTCACTGGCTTTTTTTGGTATTTTTGAGAGCCATCATCCTCTGTCATTTGCTTTAAAGTACGCGAACGTAGTTGAGTAACCTCCTCGCTATATGCATCCAGAGGATGACCTGTCAGGTATAAACCAATTGCATCTTTTTCATAGCGTAATCTGATTTTTTCAGGCCATTCTTCTAGTTTTGGCGTCACTTTTTCATCTTGTACAACCGCTAATGATCCACCAAATAAGTCATTCTGTCCTATTTCTTCATCACGATGTTGTTGGCTGGCTACCCGTACAATTTCAGGTAATCCTTGCATAAGACTGTGGCGATTAATACCGAGGCTATCAAACACACCTGCACGTATAAAAGTTTCTAAAATGCGTTTAGAAATTTTACGTGACTTAACCCGCTGACACATTTCGGCCATTGATTTAAAAGGGCCGTTGGCTTGACGCTCATCAATTATCTCAGTAATTGCACTTTCACCAGCACCTTTGATGGCTCCTAAACCAAAAATTACATTGCCTTCGTGTTCACTGGTAAATTTATACTGCGAACGGTTAATATCAGGTGCAACTACCTCTAAATCGAATTGATGACAATCGTCCACGAAAATAACCACTTTTTCGGTATTATCCATATCTGCCGAAAGCACTGCGGCCATAAAGGCTGCTGGATAATGTGCTTTTAACCAAATAGTTTGATAAGACACCAAGGCATAAGCTGCCGAGTGAGATTTGTTAAAACCATACTCTGCAAACAACTCCATCAAGTCGAATATTTCAGTGGCGTTCTTAGAATCAACATTGTTCTTGCCCGACCCATCCATAAAGATGGAGCGCTGTTTTGCCATCTCTTCAGGCTTCTTCTTACCCATGGCACGGCGTAGCATATCCGCTCCACCGAGGGAGTACCCTGCCAGCACTTGTGCAATTTGCATGACTTGTTCTTGATAAACAATAACGCCGTAGGTGGGTTCTAAGATTGGTTTTAAATCAGGATGTGGATAGGAAACTTTTTGATCCCCTTTTTTACGTGCCACAAAATCATCTACCATACCTGATTGCAATGGGCCAGGGCGATACAATGCCACCAAGGCAATAATATCTTCAAATATATCGGGGTGAAGACGCTTGATTAGCTCCTTCATGCCGTGTGACTCTAATTGGAAAACAGCCGTGGTCTTTGCTGCTTGTAACAACTCAAATGATTTTTTATCATCCAGTGGGATATCTTCAATACGTATTGGTTCTTTTCCTTGAGTATCACGTAAAGTATTGATGGTTTTTACGGCCCAATCAATAATGGTGAGGTTACGCAAACCAAGAAAATCAAACTTAACCAAACCGACCGCTTCAACATCATCCTTATCGTATTGGGAGACAACGCCGCCGCCACCTTCTTCACAATACAATGGGGTAAAATCCACCAATTCACTCGGAGAAATTAAAACACCACCCGCATGCTTGCCCACATTTCGGGTTAAACCTTCTAGCTTTAACGCCAAATCCATTAGCGCCTTAACTTCATCATCGATATCATAAAGCTCTTTAAGATCAGGCTCTTGCTCCATCGCTTTTGTCAGCGTCATTTTCATTTCAAAGGGAATCAACTTGGCAATGCGATCCACAAAACCATAGGGATGATTAAGGATTCGACCCACATCGCGCACTACCGCCTTTGCTGCCATGGAACCATAAGTGATGATTTGTGACACTTTCTCACGACCATAAGTACGTGACACGTAGTCAATAACTAAGTCGCGTTTATCCATACAAAAGTCGATATCAAAATCAGGCATGGAAACTCGTTCAGGGTTTAAAAATCGCTCAAATAGCAGATCATATTTAAGCGGGTCAATATCGGTGATTTTTAATGAGTAAGCCACCAAAGAACCAGCACCTGAACCTCGACCTGGTCCAACAGGAATATCATTATCTTTTGACCATTCAATAAAATCGGCAACGATTAAGAAGTAACCAGGGAAACCCATGCCATTGATAACATCCAATTCGATTTGTAGGCGCTCATCATATTCTTTACGAATTTCTTGGAAGTTATCCGCTTCGCTATCAAATAGTTGATCTAGACGTTGCTCCAACCCTTTTCGTGAAAGTTGACTAAAATAGTCAGCTTCGGTCATGCCCTCAGGAATGGGAAATAAGGGTAAATAGTTTTTACCCAGCGTTAATTCAACGCTACAGCGTTTGGCAATTTCTAAGGTATTTTCTATCGCTTCTGGAATATCAGAAAATAGCTCAATCATTTCATCTGCCGAACGAAGATACTGCTCTGCACTATAGTTTTTCGGGCGCGTGTTATCGTCTAAGGTATAACCACTGTTAATACAAACTCGTGCCTCGTGTGCTTCAAAATCATCAGGCGTTAGAAAACGCACATCATTGGTGGCTACAACAGGCGTATTGTTTTGCTCTGCTAGAGCGACCGCTGCGTGTAGGTATTCATCTTCATTGACTCTGCCAGTGCGTTGTAATTCTATATAGTATCTATCAGGAAAAACCTCGCGCCAATAGTCTAAACGTACTTTGGCTTGTTGAGTATTATCTGCTAAAAGTGAATAGCCAACATCCCCATCACGCCCTCCTGACAGCGCAATCACGCCTTCGCTAAATTCTTTAACCCATTCACGCGTGACACGAGGCACTCCCAATTTTTGCCCTTTCATATAAGATTGTGAAATCAGCTTAGTGATATTTTTGTAGCCCGCCTCGTTTTGGCACAGCAATATCAAGTGATAAAGCAGCGTGTCATTTTCTTCATCTTCCAGTAATACATCGACACCGAAAATGGGTTTTAAACCCTGCGCTCGCGCTGCACGATAAAACTTAACCATACCAAACAAATTATTTTGATCGGTCATGGCAACCGCAGGCATACGCCTCTCTTCGATTGCTGGCATAAATTGCTTTATGCGAATAGTGCTATCAACGAGGGAAAACTCGGTATGTACGCGTAGATGGACGAAACTCACTGACAAACCTCATCAGCAAAAAAATGGCGAAAAGTGGGGGGGTGTTGTTTTTGAAGGTTCACCAAGAGTTCAAAAATACGCAGGGTATCACACAGCGAAACCCAGTGACGGTAGAAGCAAGGGATATTGTTGAAAAGCACACCCCCCCACTTATCGATGATTTTTTGTAAATAACAATGCATCGCTCAAACACTAACCTTCAAATAACTTCCATTACTACTCATTCGACCTAATAACAATTCATCAAAACCTTCAACCTTAGAATCCATGACAGTTTGGCGACTAAGCAAGTCATCTGACCACTGTTGTAATTTAGAAAAACCTTCAAGTAAATCGACATCAAAATGTTTTTTATAAAAATCTGCACGAATGAAAAAAGGCGAAGCAGCAATATCAACTAGTGAAAAGTTATTTCCATTAAACCATGGTTCCTTTTTCTTGGTGTCAGCAAGTATTGACAAGTCTTTTTTCATTGTGCTAATAGCAGTATCAGCATCTTCTTCTGTCGTAGCCATCATCAAGTTAAAGGTTCCCATATAAAGCGCCGAGGTAAACTCTACCCATGCACGATTTTGCGCTTTTTCTAATGCAGAATCAGGGTGCAATGATGTGCCATAGACCTCATCAATGTATTCGCTAATAATTGATGACTCAAAAAGCACCGTGCCATCCACTTCCATCACAGGTACTTTTCCTGTCGGCGACAACTTAGTGAACCATTCAGGCGGATCATAAACATCTATGAATTCAATATCGTAATCCACCTTTTTCTCTTTGAGTAGAATCACGCTACGCTGTACAAACGGGCAAACCTTAAAGCTGATTAATCGTGGTTTAGACATTTAAACCTCTTCGTTACTGTTGATTTAGGGCGGTAAAAAAAGCGAGAAAAGTGGGGGGGTGTACTTTCTACTCTATATTTTATGATCGAATAAAGTATAGAGCTTTATTTAATCAATAACATCACGAACAGGTTTAAAACTTCGTCGATGATGACAAATTGCTCCGTATTTTATAAGTGCTTCACGATGTGCTTTGGTGGGATAACCTTTGTGACTAGCGAAACCGTATTGCGGATATTCCTTATCCAGCTGTTCCATTTCTTTATCACGCGCAACTTTGGCAATAATTGAAGCTGCACTGATTGCTGCCACTTTGGAATCACCTTTGACAATAGCCTCCATTGATATTTTCACATCAATGCATTTATTG
>CAYTRF010000002.1:0-15431 GCA_964440065.1 uncultured Cocleimonas sp.
CATGGGCAACGACTTCAATGACTTCTGCTGCTCCTTTGCGTAACGAATGTACTGAAACAATATCGCCACCACGAATATGAGTGAGTAATGCACCAATTGTAATTTGTTGAGGAGATATTGCGTGATCAATATTGGCGCTTTCAACAAGATCAACATAGCCAGTACGATTTACCAATGACATCACTTTTCTCGCCCCAAGTCGTTTGGCAAGCATGGCCGATAAAATATTAGCTTCATCATCATCTGTTAGTGCACAGAAAATATCTGTATCACCTATATTTTCTTCCAGTAATAGAGCCTCATCAGCTGCATCCCCTTCAAGCACGAGGGTTTTATTCAAAGACTCTGCCAATTGACTGGCCACTTCAGGAGATCTTTCAATTATTTTAACTTGATAGCGTCCCTCTTCAAGCGCACCTGCCAAGCGCCTACCTACATTTCCACCACCCGCTATCATAATACGTTTATAAGGTTTATCGACACTTCGAAGTTCACTGACGACTGCACGAATGTGTTGGGCGCTGGCAATGACAAATATTTCATCATTTGCTTCAATAATAGTATCACCACTTGGATGAACTGCTTGACCATTTCTAAAGATAGCCGCGACTCTTACCTTTACTTCTGGCAAGTGCTCACTTAAGTCTTTAATAGCATTTCCCACTAAAGGCCCTTCATGGAATGCTTTTACTGAAACCAAACGAACTTTACCGTTTGAAAAATCAATGACTTGCAAAGTACCAGGATTCAAGATTAAACGATAAATATAATCCGTAATTAACTGCTCAGGGCTGATTAGAACATCAACAGGAATTAGCTCTGGCGTAAATAATTCTTGATGCTCCAAATAACCCGCTGCTCTAACTCTGGCAATTTTAGTAGGAGTCCGAAATAAACTATAAGCTATCTGACATGCCATCATATTAACTTCGTCACTATTAGTAACAGCAATTAACATATCGGCATCATTAACATTTGCTTGTTCTAAAACATCAGGATGAGAAGCATATCCTTGCTTAGTATGTACATCTAATTTCTCACGTAATTCACGCAATGCTAGCTTATCAATATCAATAATCGTAATGTCGTTGTCCTCATTAGCTAAACTTCTTGCTAATGAGCCACCAACTTGCCCCGCCCCTAGAATGACAATATTCACTATTGAAAGCCCCGACTACTTGCCATACTTCTTCGGGTCTATATCCAGCGAGCGCATTTTTCGATATAAATGAGTTCGTTCCATTTGTACTACTTCCGCTAACTTACTCACATTTCCATCAACCTGCTTTAGCTGATAGTCAATATAGTCGTGTTCAAATTGTTCGCGTGCCTGCCTCAATGGAAGCTCAAATATATTCTCCAAAACTTCATTTTTAGATTGATGAAAAATAGGTATCTCCGTCCCTAGTGAAAGCTCTACCTCTTCTTGATTAATTTCAGCATCAGTACCCATAATTAACAATCTTTGCACTAAATTTCTAAGCTCACGGATATTACCAAACCATTGATGGTTTCGTAGAAAGTTTTGAGCAGGGACAGAAAAGTGACGATAGGGCAATCCATCTTGCTCGGTTAACTGGTCAACATAATAATTGAGTAATTCAGGCACATCTTCAGGGTGCTCTCGAAGACTAGGGATAAACAAAGGCATCGCATTTAATTGAACATAGAGATCATTACTAAATATCCCCCCTTCTACATCATCACGTAAATCATGTTGTGAAGAAACTATTAAAATAGAACTGAGATTAATACGCTCATCACCATTCACTCTTGTATAAAAGCCTTCTTGCAAGGTATTTAGGAGCTTCTGTTGAGCCTCTTTTGGTAGTGCGGCGATGTTCGATAGATACAAGCATCCTCCACCTGCATCATCTAAAAGACCATAGTGAACCTTATCGTCTGATTCCCAACCAAATATTTCTTTATTGATATTTACTTCATTCAATGAGGAAACCGTAGCTTTTATGAAGGGTCGCTCAAAGTTATTGCTATTATTATGTATAAAACTGGCAAATACTTCTTTCCCTACACCCGATTCACCGTAAATAAGCACCACATCATTATGCTGTGCAATAAGACGCGATTGCTCACGAAGTTTTTTCATTGTCTCACTACTGCCGATAGGTGAATCTGGCGCACTTAAACGCTCGCGTAAACCTTTATTCTCTTGAACTAAGCTTTCTGAGCGAAGTGCGTTATCAATGGTTAATAGCATTTTGGCCATTGATAACGGTTTTTCTATAAAGTCATAAGCACCAAGGCGAGTTGCTTCGACGGCCGTTTCAATGGTGCCATGTCCCGACATCATAATAACAGGGCAACATAAAGAACCGCTGCTTTGCCAGCTTTTTAATAATGAGATACCATCTTCACCTGGCATCCAAATATCAAGAAGAACAAGATCAGGCCGTCTTTTCCTGCGTAGCTTAGTTGCATCCTCTGCACTTTCAGCCACAGCAACTTCGTAGCCCTCATCTTGTAAAATCTCACCTACAAGCTGTCGAATATCTGGCTCGTCATCAACGACTAAAATAAATTGTGCTGCCATTTCAAAACCTTTCTATTTATAATTTTTCATTAGAGGAAAATGAACACTTATACGTGCTCCATTAAATTCATTGTTTTCAGCACTTACTTTACCATCATGCTCTTCAACAATTCTTTTTACAATTGCTAAACCTAAACCCGATCCTTTTACTTTTGTCGTTTTATAAGGCTCAAATAAATGATCAATTAAATCCTTATCAATTCCTAAACCAGTATCACTTACCGTTAATAAAAGTTGTTTTTTCTCACGATCAGTTTTTGTTGATATGGTTAATATCGACTTATGATCTTCGTGATTAAGTAACATTGAATCAAGGGCATTTTGAATTAAATTGACTAACAGTTGACGAATCCTATCACTATCTGCCTGGAGTATAGGAGAATCTTCTAAGTCTAAAACAATCTTTGCGTCCATTTTATTAATTTTATACAGTTCAACAACCTCAACTATCAAACTATTTATATCAAGCTTTTTTAAGGTAAGTTCAGGGATGCGTGAATACTCACTGAATGCATTAACCATGCTTTTCATGGCACCAACCTGTTGAATGATGGTATTGCTCATACGCTGTAATAAATCAGCAGACTCTTCATCTAAGAGGGGCTTTAAACGCAATTGTAAACGCTCTGCCGAGAGTTGAATCGGTGTGAGAGGATTTTTTATCTCATGTGCCAATCGTCGAGCAACCTCTCCCCACGCTGCATCATGCTCTGCTTGAATCATTTCACTTATGTCATCAAAAACGAGTACATGGCCTTGCGAGCCGTCAACTAAATCAGGAAGCACTGCACCACGACATACAATCGTATGCTTACTTCCACCTAAGTTCATAACAATTTCAGTTTGCCATTCTTTATGTTCAACCTGTGTATCATCATAAAAACTCTCAAGATATGGGATTACCGCATTATAAAAGGGTTCTAAATCTTGTTTTTCAGCACACATCAATTTTAAGGATTCGCCGACATATTTTCTGAATGAAGCAAGAAATAATTGCTCTGTAGCAACATTGACTCTTCTAATCACCAAATCATCATCAAGCGTGATGACCCCAGATGTTAGATTATCCAATACTATATTTAAATAGTCATGTTGACGCTGCACCTGTTGCTGGCTGTTTTCACTCTCTCGTTGCGCCGTTGATAAACGGGTAGTCATAGTATTAAATGATCGTGCCAGCAAGCTAAAATCATCTTTCTCGGCAACAGGTAGTTTTTTCTGTAAGTCACCTGAAGCGACCGCCATGGTACCCTCTAAAAGGGTTCTTATTGGCTTGGTTAAACGCAGGGAATATAAGAATGCCGCCCAAATAGAGAACAATACAGACAAAAGCATAATTAGCAAAAGAGTCATGCGGAAGCCCTTTTTTATTAGCGCTCGCTGAAAACTAATTTCTTGATACTGCGTATAGGTATCTTGTACATTCTCTGCTAATACAAGCTCTTTATCTGAGAAAGGAAACAAGGCTGTAAGCACCATAGATTCACGCCTTGAACCTAGTGACAATGTTAATGCGACCCGAGAAAATAATCCGCCTTTACCCACTGGTTCAAGCTGATACATATAACCACGACTGGATATTTTTCGAAAAATATCCTCGGTAGGAAAGTGCGGTAATAACTTACCCAACTCATCACTCGTATAAACTAACACGCGTTTGTTATTACCGAGTAATACAATTTCATAGGCGCCAATCGCATAAATTTGGCCTTCAATAAAGCTTGCATAGTCCAATTCATCTACCGTTGAAAGTGCTGATGCAATTCGCTCTAAATCAAATAAATGTTGCCTCATCCTCACATCAAGTGAGCTTCTAGCTAACTCTAGGGAATCATCAAGGGCGCCTTCTATTTTTATATTAAACCAGTTATCAATTCGATCACCGATAAAATTCATCGAAAAGTACGATACAACAAGCACAGGGAAAATAGTTAATAAAGCAAATGCGTACATCAGCTTTAAAGTAAATCGTGAGCCAGCTTGCCCAGAACGTAAATACCTTACCGCTTTAAAAACGTTATAGACTATAAGGCTAGATAAAATAAATAGAATGGTAATATTTAAAGGAATTAACCATTCATTGATAGCACTAGATTGTTGAGGATTGCTCGTAGAAAACCCCAATAACAATAACGAAACAATCAACAGCAATGCTGTGATTGCTACTGGCAGCGCCTGAAAAAAAACGGTTCTTAGGGTAAGGGCCATGTGATGCCATCACTTGTCAGTTCAAATTTATTATTAAATAAAGACTGAATCCGTAAAGGTAATTCGAGTGTTGTTGGACTAATATCCGCGATCGCAAAAATATAAAAATCACCGTTATTTATTGGGTCTTTAATAGGCGGCAAAGTATATTTTCGTAATTCGCCCAGTTTTCGTAAAATTGCTGGCAAGGTCGAGTAATTCCAATTTTCACCCGTGTCACTTCGAGATAGAAGATAATGACGACTTAAAGCCTGATACTTGAGTTGATACCGAACGGTTAATAAGGTGGTATCTTTATTAAACCACCAGCGACGATTCTCACCTAAACGAAATTGAACACGCGCTTTTAGCACAACACCATTTAATAATGCATCACGTAAAGCATTGGTTAATTCAAAATCAACCCGCGTATGAATCTGATATTTTGCTGGCTGACCAATGACTTTGAAGTTGTTAAATTTAATGCCACCAGCCAAAACCAAAGTAGGCAGGAGAAGAAGCAACATCAATGAACAGCTAGCAGAAATTTTTCGAATGCGAAACATCAATATATTTTAGCATTTTTTTATGATAACTGCTTCTCTAGCTTGGCATAATAAAAACCATCCATAGATTGTTCGCCTGGAAATACCTGTCGACCAATACCTTGTGCATTTTCTATTTCAAGAACTTTTGCATCGTTATTTCTCTTTATAAATGCTTGTATCTGTTTTTCATTTTCTTGCGGAAGAATTGAACAGGTTGCATAAAGCAAAATTCCACCTATTTTAAGTTTGCTCCACAAAGCATCTAGCATATTACTTTGTAACTGCTGTAGCTCAGCAATATCTGATTTTCGACGTAAAACTTTAATGTCAGGATGACGACGAATGACACCTGTTGCGGAACAAGGTGCATCTAATAAAATCCGATCAAATTGTTTATCTTTGGCGTATATTTCAGTATCTAAAACATCGGCTGTCAAAATCTGGGCTTTCATCCCTAGGCGTTCTAAATTCTCTGTCACCCGTTTTAAGCGTGACGAACTGTTATCAATAGCCAGTACATCTAGCTTTTTGGCACTTTCTAAAATATGGCCTGTTTTGCCACCAGGAGCTGCGCACGCATCCAGTACACTCATGCCATCTTTACAATCTAATAATATTGAAGCCGTTTGTGCTGCGGCATCTTGGACAGACACATCTCCTTTTTTAAAGCCAGGCAGATCAAAGACATTACAGGGTTTATCGAGTTGAATGGCAGTTTTTACACCAGCCACAATCTCGGCTTTAATATCTGCCTGTGCAAGTTTTTCTAAATATGCATCACGCGTTTGATGCGTTAGATTTACCCGCAAAGTCATGGGCGCACGTTGGTTTGATTGCTCTAAAATGGTTTCCCAACTCTCTGGCCAAGCATGTTTTATCTCATCTATTAGCCATTTAGGAAAAGCATATCTAACCACTTGCCTTTTTTGGACTTCTTTTTGAAAGCTATCTTGTTCGCGTAGATAATTACGCAAAACAGCATTTACCAGTTTCTTTGCCCAAGGCTTTTGTAAATATTTAAGTGCATTGACAGTTTCACCTACTGCGGCATGATCGGGAGTTTTTTGATAAATTATTTGATAAAGCCCCACACGTAGTAAGCACTCGACATCTTTATCTTTTTTCTTTAATGGCTTTGCTAACAACACATCTAATAGCGCTGATAAAGGCTCATGCCAACGCAAACAGCCGTAACATAGGTCACTCACGAGAGGGCTATCATTATCAAGTAAGGCAGGGCTTAAGGATTCTCCGCGATAAATGACTTTTTGTAATATCTTAGCGGCTGTGCTTCTAGGGTTCGTATTTGGTTTATTTGACATAAAAACACCCTATAGAAGCACACCCCCCCCCTTTTCGCTGTTTTTTTATAATAAACTTTAAAGAAGGGCTCATGTCGGAAGCTTTACATCCAATAAAGATCGACCATTTAAAAAATTAGCAACATCCATGGCTTTCTTACCCGGTAGCTGTAAACGCGAAAAAGACAACACGCCATCGCCTGTGGCAATGCAAATACCTTCAGGGGATTCGCTAATGACCGTTCCAGCGGGGTCAGAGGAAGTAGAACTTTCGACCTTAGACATAAAAATTCGCAACGGCTTACCATTAAATGCGGTAAAGGCAACAGGCCAAGGGTTAAAAGCACGTATTGTTCTATCTATTTGAATAGCAGATTGTGTCCAGTCTATCTCGGCTTCCGCTTTATTAAGCTTATGCGCGTACGTAGTTAACGACTCATCCTGAGTCTCAGGGTTTAGCGTATTTTCTCCAAGCTGATTAAGCACTATTAATAATGCTTTTGCACCTTGTTCGGCTAATTGGTCATGGATGCTCTGACTAGTATCTTTTTCAGTTATCGGATATGCAGTTTTAAGTAGCATGTCACCCGTATCTAAGCCCGCTGCCATTTGCATGATAGTAACACCCGTCTCGGAGTCACCTTCTTGAATTGCTCGATGAATCGGCGCGGCACCACGCCAACGTGGCAATAAAGAGCCATGAATATTTAAACAACCAAAGCGAGGCATCTCCAATACAACTTGCGGAAGCATCAATCCATAAGCTGCAACCACCATTACATCGGCATTAAAAGACGCTAGAATATTCTGTGCATCTTGATCTTTTAATGAGGCAGGTTGTTCTACAGTAATTCCCGCATCAACTGCAATTTGCTTTACGGGGCCAAACTTTACTTTTCTTCCCCTACCTGCGGGTCTATCAGGTTGTGTGTAAACGGCAATAACCTCATGCGGAGAGTCGATTAAAGCGTTAAGTGCAGGCACGGCAAATTCTGGCGACCCTGCGTATATAACTCTGAGTTTTTTCATCTTTATGGGATTCTTTTAGATCGTTAAGCGACAGTATTTTGCTTGGCTTGTTTTTCCATCTTTTTCTTTAAACGTTTTTGTTTTAATGGGGAAAGGTAATCAACAAAGAGTTTTCCTTTTAGATGATCTAGTTCATGTTGAATGCAGACAGCTAATAAGCCTTTCGCTTCTAGCTCAAACTTCTTACCATTTCTATCTAATGCCTCCACCGTGATAGTTTCAGCTCTTTTCACTTCAGCATAAAACTCCGGAACAGACAAACAACCCTCTTCACATATTTCTTCACCATCTGCTTGCGTGATTTTAGGGTTAATAAAGCAATAAGGCAGATCTTTCTCCTCAGACACATCAATGACAACAATTTGCTGGTGAACATTGACCTGCGTGGCCGCTAAACCAATACCCGGTGCGGCATACATAGTTTCCAACATATCATCGAGAAACTCTCGAACACCATCCGTAACGGTATCAACGGGAGCAGCTTTAGTACGCAATCGCTTATCAGGGAACCTTAAAATATCAAGTAATGCCATGCTTAATTTATCCTTATGCCTCTTCTTTGATTTCTAAAACTACCGCAAGTCTGAAAATTATGCCCTTTCAGTGTGGGCTTGAGTTATTATAACAAGTAACAATCAAAATAATAATATAACAAGAATAACGAGGGCTCCATGTCGCTTAAAATTTCATATTTGACACTCTTTTCAGTGTCTGCGCTAACTCTATCAGTATTAACTGGCTGTACCAATGGCTTTAATATGGGTTCATCACAAGCCTCAGCAAATCGAGCGCCAGTGATTACAACACCAAGTTACGATCCATTCGATAGTTATTACGGTAGCCCAAGTACACGCCAACATCAGGCACGGCACATACAAAAGTCGATTCGTAAGGTTAGCAAGCCAGTCTTTAAATACAATGCTCCTAAACGCTATGTCGTTAAAAAAGGTGACACCTTATGGGGAATTTCAAATATGTTTTTGAATAACCCATCCTATTGGCCTGAAATTTGGGATAAAAACCAAAAAGTTGCTAATCCCCACCGTATTTTCCCAGGTGATGTACTGTATATATACAAAGATGGTCGTAAAAAAGGTAAAGTTAAAGTATCGAATGGTTCAGTGGTTGAAAAACTTATCCCACAAATGCGTATTGAACGTAGTGGCGGTGGAAAACCAATATCAACACTTGCTCCCTTCTTAATATGGCCACAAGTAGTTGATTACGATACTTATGACAAAGCGCCGTATATCGTTTCAGCCCTCGATGCTAAAATTCTATTAGAAAAAAATATGACCGTTTACGTCAAAAACCTAGCAGACAAACAC
The DNA here is from genome assembly GCA_964440065.1 of uncultured Cocleimonas sp. Classification (GTDB taxonomy): domain Bacteria; phylum Pseudomonadota; class Gammaproteobacteria; order Thiotrichales; family Thiotrichaceae; genus Cocleimonas. Next base: position 8,945 of record CAYTRF010000002.1, read on the forward strand.
CCCGGCGGGCGTTATGCCATCGTCCATAAAGGTGATATGTTATCTGACCCTGAAACGGGCAGAGAGTTTGGTTATGAAGTCACTTATAATGGCTTTCTTGAAGTTGACCGTCCAAGTGTAAACTCTGATGTGGCAACCGCCACTATTGCAGATTCCATTCGTGAAATTAAGCGTGGCGATCGTTTACTTTATATAGAGGATGAAACACACACACTTGATGCACCCATCATAGTCCCAAATCATAAGGTTCGAGGCTCGGTTATCTCTTTATTTGATGCGAAAATGATTTCGGGACAAACTCAGATCATTGTAATCAATCAAGGTGCTAAAAATGGAATTAAAAGGGGTTACACGTTAGGTGTTTATTCTCCTGGAAAGACGATTGTTGATAATTTCCACCCCGAAATAAAAAGACCTGTTGATAAACCAAAGCGCTTCTGGGAAAAAGATCCAATAATTACAGCCGATATACCACCTGCGCGTTCGGCAACTGCTATTGTTTATAAGGTACTTGATGAAATTAGTTACGCGGTGATTACAGAATCTCACCACGAAGTTAGAAATAGGTATAAAATAGGCAACCCTTAAACCGAATCTTTCTCGTGAATGAAAAAAATAGAAGAGCTTCAATCTTGGATCTCGCTTTGGCGAGTTTCAGGCGTTGGTCCTAAAAACTACCAAAAGCTATTAGATAACATTGGCAATCCCACTGATATTTTTAATTCATCAATCGCCATGCTTAAAAAAGCAGGAATCAGTGAAAATCTTGCTAATAAAGTTTTAGACTATCAAGCAATTAACAAACAATCTGAAGTCGCAAAGCCTGATATTGACTGGCTTCAAGCCTCTGAAAATCATCATATAATCACTATTGAGTGCAATGAATATCCTTTGTTGTTAAAACGCATTAGTGATGCGCCTCAAATTCTCTATGTTCATGGTGATCCCGAACTTTTAAACGATCCACAGTTAGCCATCGTTGGTAGTCGTAATCCAACCCAAAGTGGTTTATCAGCAAGCTATGATTTTGCTAATTATCTGGCAAAAACAGGCTTATGCATTAGCAGTGGACTCGCTTTAGGAATAGATGGTGAAGCACATAAAGGTGCCTTAGATGCCAACGCTCCAACCATTGCCGTAATAGCAACGGGTATTGACCGCGTTTATCCTGCAAAACATCGTGAGCTTGCGCATAGAATTGTAGAGAATGGCGCAATTATCAGTGAGTTTCCCATCGGCACTCAGCCACGCTCAGAAAATTTTCCACGACGTAATCGCATTATTAGTGGCTTGAGTTACGGTACTTTAGTGGTTGAAGCCGCCCAACGCAGTGGCTCTCTGATTACTGCTCGCATTGCTAACGAGCAAAACCGCGAAGTGTTTGCCATTCCTGGCTCTATACACAATCCGTTAGCACGAGGCTGCCATCAATTAATCCGCCAAGGCGCAAAACTGGTTGAGACCGCTCAGGATATATTAGAAGAAATGGCTGGAGTGATTGATCTATCAAAGATTGATACTAATAGTCTTCAAAGTAAAAAAGCTAAGGACGACTTAGAACAAAATACGCAGAGCCCAACAGATGATAATGAAGAATATCAAGTGCTCCTCAATAAAATGGGATTTGACCCCACCCCCATTGATCAATTGGTCATTCGTACCGGTTATAGCCCTGAGTCGATCGCTGCCATGTTATTAATTCTAGAATTAAAAAATCAAGTTTCATCCAATGGCGGCGGCACCTATACGCGCTTAATCTAAGCCAGTAGTCTGTAACTTCTCAGTTACAGGTGACAAAAACACCGCTTTCCTATAAAATAACCAGCGTATACCCCGTAAACACAAGTGTCGTAGTTTCTATCAAACCTCAATTATTTGATAGAATTAATAAATGGCACTGCAGTAAGTGAGACCCCAATTCACATGAAAGAAAATACATTGGATGTACTTTTTTATCTATTTGATAATTACTCAGAGGTCAGTGATGTTTCCCAAAATCGTGAAGTCCTTCACGGATATTTAAAAGAAGCTGGCTTCCCACGTAAGCGAATTTCAAAAGCATTTGATTGGCTGGAAAGTTTATCAGATGATAATTTAATTTACCTATCTGAGCCAAAAAAATACTCCATACGCCACTTTTCAAAATATGAAATGCGTTGGTTAGATAATGAATCACAAGAATACATGCTAAGCCTTGCTAATTCTGGCGTGCTAACACCTGAAATGTTTGAGCGCACTATTGATCGTGTACTGACGCTGGGCGACAAAGAATTTGATCTTAACCGCCTCAAGTGGGTAATCTTGATGTTATTACTTAATCAGCCAGATACTGAAGCCGAATATGTGTGGATGGATGATGTCGCGCTAGGCGAAGAAGCACCTGTTTATCACTAAATTTATTAAGCCCCCTTTACTTATAAATAGCTGTACAAAAAAAGCATGAAAAGTGGGGGGGTGTACTTTCCATACCCTTTTCTCTCATTTTTTGTTATCTACAAGATACAAACTCACCATTTGGCCAACAAGGTGCTGAGATAGCCTCACCCAAATTAGCATCAATCAAGCGTTGTCTTGCCTCCAATAAACGAGCTACTAATGCGGGTTCTCGCTTGGAATATTCTTCATTATCTTCTACGCGATTAACCACGATCCCCAATAACTCAGTGATCGCATTGCCGACAGAATTTTGCGAAATGGTTACAATTAATCGACCTTGATCATCACGATAGAGTATTTGTTTATAGGCTGGTCTCCAGCGAATTTCGTTAGCGAATTGGGGGTCTTGAATAACTTGCTCACGCAAATCACGAGCTACCCTTAAAAATTGATTATTACCCAGTAAGACATTAGAAATTTGAGTTGGAAAATTTGCTTCAGAGGGTATGCGCTCTTCACCCGTTGCTACCAAAGAGAAGAAGGTTCTATAAAAATCTAAAAAGCCCCTCAAAACCTGCTCAAATTCATACCAAAAGTATTTATCATTAAGTTTTTCTGCACCACCTAGTAACTCCCAACTTGGTAGTCCCTGTGGGAAACCGGTAAGCTTTAAGGCGCAATCTTCAGCGGGCAAAAAGGACAGTAATTGTAAATCTAACACATCAAGGAACTCGTGATAAGCATCACTTAAATGGCGTAAGAATAAGGTGTTATGCCCACTATCGGTTAAGTTAGGGTTATTGGCATCGGCTTCTTTAGCCTTTGTTAACTCCTCAATGGGGAAAACCATGAAATGATTGTGGATCATTCGAATACTTGGCACACCTGGTTTATTTAACGGCCAGGTTGAATCTAAACTTGCCTCACCACAAATAATCAAATGTTTTTTAGGATCAGGATATTTTTCCAGCATGTACTCAATCAAAATGGTGGTCATCTGCGACCATACTTTCTTCTGTTGACGTGTGAGTTGATCTCGTCTCACAGGCCGCCCTAATGGATCAAGAATACGACGTGATGTATCCAGTATAATGGATGTATCAAACTCTGTACTGTGGCCGATGAGCTTACGATACATCAGTAAATCTTCAGGAGTTCGAAATAAACCATTTTCTTCTGCTAAGTTTTTTAGGTTGGCAGCACTGTTAAAGAATTCAACTTGAGACATGCCTTCTGGAACACTCAAAGACATTGAAGGGCGCGGAGTTAGGATTTCACGGGGTGTCAACATAGGTATAGCTATTCCTCAATTTTGATGTGTTATTCTGGGAAACCTTTATATCATTCATCAGTATTTTGGATAAAGGTTTTCATTGATTTAATCTGATCATTCATTTCACAAACTTTTCTTAGGTTCTCTAACTTGCCTGTTTCAGGTTTTGCATTTAAAAAAAGCTCTATTTCAATTTTACCATCAACATAGTGTAAAATAATGTTGTTGATATATTCGGCTAAATCTTCTCGTTGAATAACAGGGTAGATTACCGCCATGATTTCGCTACGACTCGGCAGATTACTGATATGGCTCGCTGTTTCATCATCTTCAGGATCAATATGTACCGTTATATCATGCATTTCAGGGAATTTTTGCCTTAATTTTTGTATTACTTTTTCAGCAATATAGTGCCCTTCTGAAACGCTCAAATAGGAATTTACTTGTAAATGAACATCCGCTAACACCGTATTCCCCATTTTTCGAGTGCGTAGCATGTGCATGTGATCTACGCCTTCAATACTGCTAATAAATTGACTTATTTCTGCTGTTTTTTTAGGGTCTAAAGCCGTATCTACTAGTTCCATGGTGCTATCTAGGATTAAGCGTACACCCATATAGAAAATCATTATTGCAACTAAAATTGCTGCACCAGCATCAAGCCACGGTATTTTTAAAAAAATACTCCCTGCTACACCAATGGCAACTAATAATGATGAAATGGCATCAGAGCGATGATGCCAAGCATTGGCATTTAGCATCTTAGAATCAATCTGTTTAGCAACAGCTATCGTGTATTGAAATAACGCTTCTTTACTAACGATAGCGAGTGCAACAAATAATAATGCCAAAGGCTCAGGCTGCAATAAACGCTCAGGATTTAAAATTCGTCCAAAAGCACTCATTGCGATACCCGCAGCAACAGCGGTTAGAGCTAAACCAAGAATAACTGTGGCTACTGTTTCAAACCGACCATGCCCGTAAGGATGATCATCATCCGCATCTTTGCTTGCGACCTTGGCAGCAATTAAAACAACAACATCACTAGCAAGATCGGATAAAGTATGAATACCATCGGCAATTAATGCTTGAGAGTGGGTGAAAAACCCACCAATTAACTGAGCAAGAGATAATACTATATTAGTAAATAAGCCAACTAACGTTACCCTTCGCGTAGCTTGATAACGCAGCTTTCTCTTTTCTGATTGAGGTTGGTTATTTAACTGTTCAGTCATTTCTGGTATTTTTTAAGCCTCATAATTTCTATTACTAGAGACCTTTGCACGAGTCAGTGGCGAAAGAAACGGCAAGCTCTAATAATCGAGTTATCCATTTAAAAAGCAAATGGTAAGCTCGCTAAAATCGGGTGAAATTTCACTGATTGAGGCAGGAAATGAAGCTAATAACGGGTTATTAGCAAGTTTTCTAACGAAAAGCAGTGGAATTTATTCGGCAAACAACACCTCACCCTTCGGGTCAGCTAAAGCTGTTGTCTCGCGTTGCTCGGCTCAACCATTTTTACTCGTCACCTGATTCGTGCAAAGGTCTCTACTAGTATTAGGCATAAAAATCGTCGAGCAGGTTACTCATCAGGTGTTTTGGCATGAATTGTTAAGGCATGTAAATCACCTGAGGTAATCGCACTATCAACAGCAGCATATACGGCTTGATGACGTTTCAAAGTATTTAAGCCATCAAAAGTACTGCTTATTACTGTAGTCTCATACTTATAGCCATCACCTGAAACTTCCACGATAGCATCTGGGATGCCTTGTTTGATTAACTCGACTACTGCGTCATTACTAATGCTCATTGTTTAATCCTTAGTTTACCCAAATATGAGATACCCATTGAGTATAAACTAAGGTTTGTAACCCTTACCAATATTTGTGATAATTTTTAGGTGATTTTATGACCGCACTGGTTTATTTGGAGAACATTCCTGTGATAAGCAACGTTGGAGTTACCTTAGTCTAAACTTTCGATTAATAAATCAATTGAAGGTTTAGCTTCATTCCTCGAAGTTTGGTTGGTAGTGCTTGTTACACTTACAGAAGTGGTTTTATTGTTTACTTTGGGAGTTTGGGCATTGAAAGAATATGCACTTACATTATTTCGTCCATTTTCTTTTGAGTCATACATAGCCTCATCTGCAAACTTTATTAATTTATCAAGGGCAACTTTCCCGTCAATTTTATAATTTACTGTACCCACTGATAAACTTAAATCAACTTGTTGATCTCCCCACAAAATGGGACTGGTATTTACCGTATTACGTAAATTTTCTGCTATTTTTGCCAATACATTATCATTGCAGTTTCTGATATAAATAATAAATTCATCACCGCCTAATCTTGCAGGTAAATCATTATCACGTGTGCATTGTTTCATTAACTGCGCAATATGCTTTAAAGCCAAATCACCCGCCTCATGGCCATATTCATCGTTGATAAATTTGAATTTATCAACATCTATAAGAATTATCCCAGCCGTTTCACCAACTCTTGATTTTAAAACTTTTCTTACCGTATCTTCAAAATAACGTCGATTGGCTATTTGTGTTAAATGATCACTACTACTGATTTTATAGAGATATTTATTGGTTGCCCGTAATTTTTTAGTAGCCTTTGCAATATCTTTACTCAAAGAGTTATTCAACTTTCTAACCTCTTTATTGGTTGCCTGAAGACGTGAAACTAATGATGAGATAGCACTCCATAGTTTACAAATCTCCAAAGGGCTATTTTTAGGAATTGCACCTAAATTAAACGTATCTGATCGGATATCCGCTTCTTGTGATTTGATAACAAGTGAGTTAATCGGCTTGGTTATTTGTTT
>CAYTRF010000003.1:0-14278 GCA_964440065.1 uncultured Cocleimonas sp.
TCATTTCTGAATTTTTATCATTAAAGAATAAGTTCCAAGTATAATCTTTTCCTTCTGCATCAATGATATAAGCTCTAATTAAGCCATCATTTATAAAATATATTTTTTTACATATACTTCCTGAGTGATGAATAATATCTCCTTTTTTAAAATATTCTATTTTTGATAGCTTTCTTAGCAACTCCCATTCTGTTGAAACCAAGGACACAAATTGACATATAAATTTTTTGTATTGTTCAAATTTTGTCTTGTTCATAGCATTAGTACATCAGGTTTTAGATTCTATAAATAGTTGGTGTTAAATGGTTATATGTTGTTGCTATATAGGCATCTTATGTAGCTTGTGAACTCACTCTACAAAACTTTCGATTAAACAATGAGTGAATCATCGCGGTGAAATTTATTATCCGATATTGATTTTCCGACACATAGTTTAAACAAGCTGTAATCTACTGTTTTAAAACGAAATTATTTAACATGGCTGAATTTCGTGGCTAATCAGGAAATTTGATGTGATGTTTATAAGAAGATGTCGTTGAGTTAATTTATCATATTTTGAGATGAGGTAGAACCTAAATAAATATACTATTTTTATAATAAAAACAAGTTATTTTTATTTAAATAAGGTGGTCTTTAAAATATTTTTATATACATAAGTATTTGTTATTATTAATGATAAAAACAAAAAAATATTATTTTATGCAAATAATGCAATGCGGTCTTGTCTTTTACCTTATTTATCATGGGTGATGTCTTCATATATCCTAAATAACAACTATTTATAAGGATACAACAATGAAAATATTATTATCGAAAATTGCCATGGTTTTTTTGTTAGCCCTCTTTTCTTCTACAGGAAGAACCACAGACTTAACAATTTCTATTAGTGATTTACGCTCTACCGAAGGAAAGGTCAGGGTAGGATTGTTTACTTCAATTAAAAATTACAAGAAGGATAATCCTGAAAAAGCAATAATTGTGAATGCTAATTCAGAATTGAATTCACTCAAATTTAATGATGTAGATAAAGGTCAATACATAATTGCATTGTTTCATGATGAGGATAGCAATGGGAAGATGAATATGAAGTGGTTTGGCTTCCTTCCTGATGAAGGATACGGGTTCTCAAATAATCCAGGAGTAAGGTTTGGCCCACCAGATCTTGATAAAGCATCATTCAATGTAAATGATAAAACAATTAATCCCCTTTTTAATATTCAAATGAAATATTAAACCTTAAAAAGATACTTATCAATTCAATTATAGGAATAAATATGATTTCGATCATTGGTGCATCTTGCATACTACCCAAAAAAATAAATAACCTTGATTCCTTTTGGAATGTTTTAGTCTCTGCGCAGAATCAAGCTAGTCCAGTTCCAGCTAACCGATGGTCTCATGAACGCTTTTATCACCCGGATAGTTCCGTACCTGGTAAAACCATAATGAAGATAGGACACTTCATTGATCGAAATATTGATCTCTTTGATTATGAAAGTTTTCGAATATCAAAACGTGAAGCTGAAGGTTTAGATCCACAGCAGAAATTATTGCTTGAAGTTGTGTGGAGAGCTTTTGAAGATGCTGGCTATGCTATAGATAACTTACCAACACAACGTGTGGGTGTTTATTGTGGTGGTTTTACGCTGGATCACTTTCTTTCCCAGTTCTCTGCTGGGAATCGCAAGCAAATAGGCATTCATACAGCTGCTGGCTCAACGCTAACCATGATTTCAAACAGAATTTCACATACCTTTGATTTCCAAGGACCTTCTTTAACAGTCGACACTGCTTGTTCATCATCACTAGTCGCACTTAATAATGCCATTGATGATTTAAATAAAGGAAGTTGTGATTTTGCTGTTGTTGGAGGGGTTAACTTAATGACTCGTCCTGAATACCCTATAGGCATGTCGAAAGGTGGGTTTATGGCAGAAAATGGACGTTCAAAAAGTTTCATGGCAGAAGGTGATGGCTATGGTCGTGGTGAAGGCGCTGTTGTTATTGTGTTACGTAGACAAACAGATGCTAAATCTGCTGGCGATCAAATATATGCAAACTGTATCGCATCTTCTGTGAACCAAGATGGTAGAACACCAGGTATTACTTTGCCAGATGGTGAAGCTCAGAAATATCTAATGAAAGATGTTTTGAGTCGTGCGAATATTTCTACTAATCAAGTAAAGTATGTCGAAGCACATGGGACAGGCACAGCAGCAGGTGATCCGATTGAGGCAGCATCAATCTCAGCCGTTTATGGTGAGCGAAAAGATGGCAATATCTGTTATATAGGTTCTGCAAAAAGTAACTTTGGTCATCTTGAAGCAGGTTCTGGTTTAGTAGGGGTGCTTAAGGCTGCGCTTATTATCAAACATAAAAAAATACCTGCAATTGCAGAATTTACAACGCCTAATCCTGATCTTAAACTTAACCCAGAGCGTATATCGCTGGCAACAAAAGCGGTGGATATAGAAGGTGATGATAATTTCTCAGTTGCTGTGAATTCCTTTGGTTATGGTGGAACAAACGCCCATATCATTTTGCAAAAGCCATCTGAAGACTCTGAGGTAAAAGAGGAAAGCAATGAAGATTTGGTCGCCAATCCAGACACCGATCGTGTTTTTCTAATAACAGCATCGACTAAAAATGCACTGATTAAACGGTTAACATCGATACACGAAGCATTAAATGAAAAAACAAACCTTGACGAGTTGGCGCAATCACTTGCTTCAAAAGTAAATCTTGGCAGGCTAAGACTGGTTTTTCAGGTGAAGACTTATAAAGCATTGTCTCAAGCATTATCCATTTCCATTCAAAATGGCGCTGAACATGCGCAAACATGTGATACATCACGACAAACACTTGGTTTTGTGTTTACAGGAATGGGGCCACAATGGTGGGGAATGGGACGCGAGCTTTATGAGTCGGACCCTGTTTATAAACAGGCACTCGATTTTGCTGATAGCCGTTACCAAGAAATAGGTGGCGTATCGATTCTTGAGGAGCTATTAAAGCCTGAAGAAACAAGTCAGATTATGAAAACTGAATTTGCGCAACCAGCTAACTTTATCGTCCAGTACGGACTTTTAAAGACGCTGGCAGCTCGTGGAATAAAGCCAAATATGGTTGTTGGGCACTCTGTGGGTGAGGTAGCAAGTGCTTTTGCATCGGGTATACTTTCTCTTGATGATGCGATTAAAGTATCGCTGGTACGTAGTCGCTTGCAAGCAACACTTTCAGGGCAAGGCAGCATGTTAGCAGCATCATTAACAATGGATGAAGCAACAGACTTAATGAAGGAGTACGATACTAGTAAAATTTCGATCGCTGCTGTTAACGCTTTGGATTCATTGACGCTTTCTGGTGAAGAAAAAATTATTGATGAAATAGCAGAAAAACTCGCAACACGTGAAATATTCCATAAAAAACTAACGGTAGAAGTTCCTTATCACAGTCCATTTATGCAAAAAATTGAAGCTAAGTTACTAGCAGAGTTGGCAGATATTAGCTCTCAAGAAGCTAAGCTTAAAACTTACTCAACGGTAACGGGCGATATATATACAGGCGCTTTCGATGGAGAGTATTGGTATAATAATGTTCGCCAACCTGTTTTATTTGCAAGTGCTATTGATAATATGGTTGAAGCGGGCTGTGATTACTTCTTAGAAATTGGTCCTCATCCAGTTCTTGCTCGTTCTATCAAAGATATTATTGTTGCAAAAGAAGCCAGTGAATGTCGTCAGGGCTTCACTTTACGCCGTGGACAGCAAGAATCGGATATGCTGCTTAATGCTGTTATCGATATTTATGGCCAAACAAATGCATTTGTTCGATTACGTTCAGCGGGGAAATTATCAACAGCACTTCGTTATCACTTTGATCCTGTCGAAGCGACCAATGAAAGCGCACTGAGTAGAGCAGATAGAATGGACTCTATGCTGTCTCCCATGCTTGAGCGACGCGTTGGCCCAGGGCAAATTTATCGCACAGATCTGGGCATTTATAATTTAGACTATCTCAAGGCACATGTTGTCGATGGCGATGCGGTACTGCCTGGTGCCTCATTAATTGAAGCAGCTTTTGAAGCAGCTCGTGAGAGTAGCAAAACACAAACCTTAGCACTTGAAGATATTCGTTTTCATAGTACGCAAGCTCTGCGTAATGATGGTGCTGAGCTGATTGTCCAGCTTATTCCTGAAAATGATGGCTCACATATTGGAAAAGTACTTATTCAAGGTGATAACGCCGATATAGACAGTGATCCGACTCTGCTTGCTGAAGCTTGGGTTTCAATGGGCGAAGAAACGGGAGACGCATGGCTAAAACCTCAAACAACGACAGAGGTGAGTAGCGATACGCTTTATCAAAGATTTCAAGATGTAGGGCTACATTCTCATAGCACCTTTCAGCCCATCGAAGCCCTTTCTATTAGCGCCGATGGAAAAGAGTTTTTTGGTGAGGTTAAGCTAGACGAGTCTCTAAGCCCTGAAGGCTTTGTTATTCATCCAACGCTTTTAGATGGTGTTTTTCAGTTAACCGCTGCATTTATTCAAGACCCTAGCTGTGCTTATATTCCAGTCTCTATTAATCGCTTAGTAATGGCTGTGGGTAAATTACCGAAGCGTCTTCAAGCAATCGGTCGTCTCGTTAGTGAGGGGAAAGGTTATGTCTGTGCCGATATCCAAATTCTTGATGATAAAGGTTCGCTAATTGGTGAAATTCAATCACTTAAAGTTCGCCGTATTAAAAACATGTCTTATGATCAATTGGCACCTACTGCGAACTATTCAAATGTAGCCATTGCTGCAGAAATGCCCGACATTGAAATTAACTGTAGTAACACGGTTGTTTTTTCATCAGAAGCACTTGGTTCGAGCTATAAAACACAAAACTTGTGTGGAGAAGCGGTTACGTGTGCGAACGCCATCGTTGATGGAAACGATGCCGAATTCACCCTTGCTGGTATCCCACTTACTTTAGATAGTCGCGATGCATTATCTGAATATCTAGCTAAGTTTAATGATTACTCCGCATTTGTTTTGGTTTTACCAAACAATTTATCGGCAGTGGGAGCAGGCGCAGAAGCGATAACAGCACTTAAAACAGCTCTCGATCTTGTTCGGTCGAATGGCTCAAAGCCACCTTATTTCTTAACCTTAGTGACCAGAGGATCGTTGCTTATTGAATCAACTGATAATAAGGTGCTTAACCCTGTTCATGCGGCTGCCGCTGGTGCTCGTCGTGTTCTTTTCTCTGAATCAGAGCGTCCAAATGTTGGCCTTTTAGATCTTGATGAGATTAGTTTTTCTCAGGCCGCTACTTGGCTTCCATCATTGAGTGGTGTAGTGCCTCATGACGAAATTGCATATCGTAATAATGAGCGTTTCGAAATGCTTATTAAAAATATTGAGTATGATTGGAATGAAGAGTTTACTGAACTTCAGGCTCAGAATAACTATCGCTTTGTAGCAGCTAGGCGTGTTCTTATGCGCCAGATTGTTTCTCAGCCCTCGTTTGCTTCTAGCAGTATTGAAGTTGCTTACACACTTTTTGGAGCACATCATGGACTTCAAGAAAGTGAGCTAACCCCTCTATCTCTCGTTGCAGGATGGGTCGATGGCGATAGGAAAAAGGCTGCCGTTGGAATTATCCCCGCAAGAACCAATAAATATTGGGATTTTGACCTAAATAATAAGCTTTGTGTTGAAGTTAAGCCTTCTTCTGATATTGCACAAGTGCCAGATGTAGGGTTATACGCTGTTGCTCAAGTCATCATAGATCATAATGGGATTAACCAATACAGTCATATTTTGCTGGGCAATGACCCAGTTTCATCAAGAGTTGCTCAGCTAGCAAAGGAACAAGGCGCAACTGTTTGTAAACATCAGGACTATAAGCTTGATAGAAATACATTTTTCGATCTTATTTTGGTGTCTAATCTTTCGCAAGATTCACGTAAAATACGTAGCCTATTAAGCCCAATGGGGAGAGTTCTTTTAACAGACCACAAACCATTTAAACCTAATGCACATCACGAATTTGTATTAGTTCTTGATTATGTTGCATCCTTAGGCAATAGCTTTAAAGAAGCTGTAGCAAAAATACTCAGCAGACCTACTCTTATCAAACCGATTGATAGTTCGGAAAAAGTGACTTGTCTTTCCGAGTTTTCAAGTGTTTCGGAAGACGATTTTTATCAAACTGCCGTTATTGATTGGCGACAAAATACTAGCCACAAACTCAATGCGATTGTAGTGAATGATCTCTTTGATAACCCCGATGAATATGTATTAGTGACGGGTGGCTTTGGCGGAATTGGTCGTAAATTCTTAATCTACTTGGCCGAAAGTGGTGTCAAACGTTTTCTTATTACAGGACGTTCCAAAGGTGCTTTAGAGGCAAATGCAGATATTGTGCGAGCAGTACAAGACAAAGGTGCTGAGCTTGAATACTTAAGCGTTGACTTGTCTCAAAATAATTCAGTTACTGCATTGCGTCAATTTCAAGAAAAGAAAGGAAAAATTGGTTCGATACTACATTTAGCGGGCGTTATTGAAGATGCTCCTGCTTACGAGCAAACCAGCGAAAGCTTTGCAAGAGTCTTTGCGGCGAAGGCTACGACGCTTGAAAATATTATTGAGGCCGTTGATTCTAAATATTTAAAAACAATCATTGGCTTCTCATCGATTGCATTAGTGACAGGTAATTCGAGACAAGTGAGTTATTGCGGGGCTAACGCATATATTGAAGCGAAACTTTCTAGTATTGCTAGCAAAAACCTTCGCGTACTAACTGTTCATGTTGGTGCCATTAGAGATGCTGGAATGATCGAGCGTGACCTTAAGTTACGTAGACATATTGAAAATACGGGGCTTAACCTCATTAGTACCGTTAATCTTTTTGCGGGAATGTTAAAAGCGCTGAGTACAAATACTCAGGTTACCACCGTTTCGGCTGAATCCGATTGGGAGAAGTGGCGAGCATTTGAGCCTGCCGCAGCACGCTCTCCACGTTTTACTGAAATGCTCAGTAACATAGAAGGTGAGCATCTAGACTTAGCCTCTGCTCTGTTTGATGAAATATTTAAACTGGATGAAAGCGAGCAAGTTAATACCCTTGCAGAAGTGATGCGAGAGGTTGTTGCTCCTATTATGTTGCTCGAAACAGAGGATCTTGATCTTTCAAGACAGTTTTCCGATCTTGGCGTCGATAGTCTTATGGCGGCAGAAATCCAAGCGTCTATTAAAATGGAAGCAGGCATTGAGCTATCCATTTTATCACTCATTGGAAAACATGTTTCGCTACTAAACCTTGCAGAAAATGAATTACAGAAAGCGAGGTTAAACTAATGACTATAGTTGCAAGAGGTATGCTAGATACGCTTCGTAAGTGTAATGGGCAAGGCAATGAGACGAAACAAGTTGCCGTAAAAGTAAGTCAACAAGGAAATGATTTTTATAACTGGGAAGAGGGTAAGCCAACACGAGAAATGTTTGATTTTTTTGGATCAAACAATCCTTATGATGCACCTCGCGATGGCCAAGCTCATGCCCAAATTGATATTAATGATCGCAAGCTAACCTCATTCTGTACTTATAATTACTTAGGTCTGAATGGGCATCCTGATTTAGTCACAGCGGTTCATGAGGCAGCTAAACAATATGGTACATCAGCTTCTGCTAGTCGTATTGCAGGAGGTGATTGCTCTATTCATAGAGATTTTGAAGCAGAGTTGGCAGAGTTTGTAGGCTGTGAAGATGCGACTTCTACCGTGGGTGGCTATATTGCAAATGTGGCAACGATTAGTTTTATTGTGGGTAGAGAAGATTTAATACTTTATGACGAGTATTGCCATAACTCAATCGTGGTGGGTTGTACTAGCTCCAATGCTAAGCGCATGCAGTTTCATCATCAGGATTACGATCAACTTAATGACTTATTAAAGTCAAACCGTCATAAATATCGACGTTGTTTAATTGTGGTTGAATCCGTTTACTCAATGGATGGTGATATTGCTAATTTACCTAAGTTAATAGAGCTAAGAGACACCTATAACGGCATGTTAATGGTGGATGAAGCTCATTCATTAGGTACCTTAGGGAAGACGGGGCGTGGCATTTGTGAATATTTTGGTGTGGATGCAAAGCAAGTAGATATTTTAATGGCAACATTAAGTAAAAGCTTTGCTTCTTGTGGTGGCGTTATTCTTGGTAGTCGTTCTTTGACAGCTATGTTGCGATACCGTGCACAAGGGTTTCATCTTTATAGTGCTGGTTTACCACCTACCTCCATAGCGGCTGCTCAAGCAGCATTAAAGCTAATTCGAGCAGAGCCTGAGCGTATTAGCAAGCTTCAGAAAAATGCAGATAGGTTTCGCGAAATCCTTATTAACAAGGGGCTCGACGTAGGAGTCTCTAAGGAGACTTCGATTATCCCTGTGTTTGTAAGTTCGGCCTATCAAGATATGAAAGGTATGGCTATGTTAAATCGTCGCTTATTCCAAAACAATATTCATGTGATTGGACTGACATACCCTGTTGTTCCCAGAAATGAAAGTCGCCTCCGCTTTTTCGTTTCATCTTTACATAATGAAAGTGACTTTGAACATACCGCAGCCATTGTTAGCGAATTATTACAAGGAACATAATCATGAATATGTTTTATAAATGTTATGAACAATCGGTTATTTTCATTGTTCGCCGTCCGTTTATGGCTTTTATGCTCGGTCTTTTATTGATCGCTTTAACAATACCAGGGCTGGATCGTCTAAAAATGGAGACGGACTACACCATTTTTTTTAATAAAAATGATCCGATGGTCGTAAACTTCAATAAGTTTCAATCTCAATATGGACGGGAAGACTCGGTATATTTGATGGTTGATACGAAGAAGGAGAATGGCGTATTTGAAGATAAATCGTTGGTTTTAATCAATCAGATGGTTGAAAAAATTCGTACTTGGCCATTTATTTCTCGTATAAATGCACTATCGGATTATCCCTTAGTTAGAATCGTTGATAATGATTTAACGATAGGTCCAGGATTTTATATAGAAAATGATACTGTTATCTACGAGCAAAACAAGAAAGAGATTATTGATAAATTTCTGACTGAAGATGCAGCATTAGGGCGATTAATCTCTAAAAACGGACAAAAAGCAGGTATCTGGGTCGCTTTAAAGTTAGACCAGCAGCGACGTGAAGACTCATCCGAACAGATATATCGCTCGGCTGCGGTTTTACTTGAGAAGTTACGATTAAAATATCCAGAGTACGCCTTTTTCATGACAGGTTCGGTTGCTTTGGATGAGGCTTTTGCTAAAGCTAATCAGCAAGATCTTATGACGCTTTTTCCAATAGCCTTATTGATCATGCTGATCCTTAGCGCTGTTCTTATGCGCTCAATCTTGTGTGCCATTGCAGCATTACTTAGTGTTGCTGGTGCTATTTTTGGGTCACTCAGCTTCGCGGGTTTTGCAGGTATTCCTCTGTCATCGGTGTCGGTTTCTTCGCCAATCATCGTGATGATTCTTACTTTTGCTCAGATCGTACATTTGTTTGTAGCTTATCATAATGCTGCACCAACAGATTCGAGGCATGAGCGTGTTGAAGCAAGTGTGCGTAAAATTTTATTACCTTCGAGTTTGACCTCGCTGACCACATTTCTTGGTTTAATGACGTTACTCGCGAGCCCCATTCCGCCGTTTCAACATTTAGGCGCGATTGCAGGCTTTGGTGTTCTATTTGCCTTTGTTCTTACTATTTTGCTGGGTTCTCCATTGTTGATGCTCTACAAACCAAATCAAAAAAACAAATTACTTTTATTGCAACCGATGATGACTTGGTGGGCAAATCAAATCAACAAAAAAACGGCAAAGCAATTTCTTACTCCTGCACTTTTTTTATGTATCGGTATATCTTCTTTTCTTTGGATTAATGAGCTTAATGATAACTATGTAGAGTATTTTGATGAAACCTTTGAATTTCGCCGAGATACGGATCAGATCGAAAAAGGTTTAAGTGGTATCTACTCTTTAGAATATGACTTGCCTGCTAAAAATAAAGATGTTTTTTCCATCGACTATCTTGAGAAGCTTAAGATGCTGAAAAACAAAATATCAAGTATGCCAGGAGTGACAACTATCGACACGATGTTTGATTCTATTTCTCGTGTAGAAGCGGCTCTTAATCCAAGTAGTGGCGAAAATATGCCAGTTCCATTGAGTCGTGATGATGCCGAAAGGAATTCGACACTCTTTGAAATGTCTGTTCCTGCTGACTTTGATTTTAGAAATCGTGTTAATGACACATTATCAAGCTCTAGGTTGACGGTTTATTTGTCCAATATCTCGATTAAGGAAATTAACAGCCTTGATATTGAAATACAGAAGCTATTCAGAGTAGATAATTATTGGCATAGAAGAAACACACAAGCAACGGGTGTCTCAATTCTATTCTCCTCACTAGGCCTAAAGAATATACAAGCGATGCTAAGTGGAACGGCTCTACTTTTTTTAGCCTCGATGATTCTTATGTTTATTATCTTTAAAAGCTTTTGGACTGCATTGGTTGCTACCCTTGGAAATATTATTCCTGCAACGATGACTTTAGGACTTTGGGGGATATTTGTAGGTGAGCTTGGGTTAGCTTCGGCAGCTGTTGCAACCGTAACATTGGGCATCGTCATCGACGATACCATTCACCTATCGCATCATTTTCAGCAAGAAATCACCAAGGGAAAAAAGGCAGAGCATGCTATGCAATTAGCTATTTCACAAACCGGTTCTGCACTTTTAACCAGTACTATTATCTTGATGGTTGGTTTTCTTCTACTGACATTCTCAGGGTTTGAATTAAATGCCTCTCTCGGCAGTATGGTGGCTACTACCGTGATTATAGCTGCTCTTTTTGATCTCTATATCTTGCCAATACTTCTTGTGAAAACTATTAGCTGGCGCTCACCTGTAACTTTTTTAACTTTCCCAACTAAAACCAAAGGAATATGTCCTGATGAAACCATATAAATTGATAATTTTTAGAAAACAATTAGTTATAGCGATGATGCTTGTCGCTATTGCAGTGCCGCAACTTGCCATTGCAAATGCTCAAAAAGGGCAGTTAATTGCCGCTGAAGTTGACCGACGAGACCAAGGTTTTATCAATATGGTGGTTCAGGGAACCATTATAAATGAGACTGCTTCAGGGGCTAAAAATGTGCGCGATTTTGAAATGACTACGGCCGAAGTACGTGGTGATGGTGATCGTCGTTTGGTAACGGTATCAGCGCCCCGAAGCCTGAAAGGAACTGTCTTTCTTACCCATCCACATGCCAATATTCCTGATGATACTTGGATGATACTACCTAGACAGAAAAAGGTTCGTCGTATCTCTACAAGGAAAAAAACCAGTCGTTTTTTAGGTAGTGAGTTTACAATGGAAGATATTTCACCTTGGGAGTTGCGTAAGTATAGTTATGATTATCAAGGAGATAAAAAATGCGGTGGAGATACTTGTAATATCATTCAGAACACACCTACATTCTCTGGTTCAGCCTATAGCCGACAAATCGAGCTGATCAATACAAAGATATTTCAGCCATATCAAATCACTTATTACGATCTTTCGGGTCGAAAGATAAAGAAACTAAATTTCTTAAATTATACAAAAGTTGATAATAAGTTTTGGCGCCCACAGCAATTAAAAATGACTAATCTGCAAACAGGAAATATTTCAACGATTAACTTTAAGCAATACAAAATCAAACAAGGCTTTTCTGCTAAACAGCTTGTTCCTCATAACTTAATTAATCTTGTATCTCGATAAAATGCGTGTATATATCCTATTGGTCATGCTATTTGCTACTAATCTGGCTTGGGCTGATTGTACCAAGCCAGATTGGCAATTAGAAATGGAAACAACTTCCTACCTCGATAATGAGGTAAATACGAATAAATCCAATAAAAAATTGGATGCCCAACTTTCATTGCGTTGCTCTTCTCAAATTAGCAAAGACTTAAATGTGAAGTTTGATGTGGGCTACAGCCTGAAATTTAATACTTCTCTTATTTATGAAGCGTATGTGTCTAAAGAAATTGATTGGAAACAGATGCGATTGTTCGTAGGTTATAATGACCTTGTTTCTGGGAAAATGGAGGCGCTATCTTTCGGCGATAGAG
This sequence comes from uncultured Cocleimonas sp., assembly GCA_964440065.1. Classification (GTDB taxonomy): domain Bacteria; phylum Pseudomonadota; class Gammaproteobacteria; order Thiotrichales; family Thiotrichaceae; genus Cocleimonas. Next base: position 12,175 of record CAYTRF010000003.1, read on the forward strand.
CGCATGCAGTTGATAATCGTCACTCATTTTTATTCCCTAATCGTCTAGGCAGTCTTATGGCCGGTTTTCGCTTTAACCCTACAGATTCTCTAATCGTTGAGTCTGCGATTATTGAGTCCGATAGCCTAAAAACTCAATGGAGAAAAGAAGGGGAGCATTACAGTTTTTCCAGTACTCCAATAGGAGAGCATGTCTATAACAATAAAAAGCCTGCGATATTCACCCAGGCAAAATATATATCTGGAGATTTGGAGCTAGGTGCTACGCTGTGGAATGGACCCACAAAATATCCTGAATATCAATTTGTTACTGATACTCAAACATTAAAAGCAATTTCATCTCGTGAGAAAGCAGTGAGTGTTTTTGGGGAAATTGTTTTACCTGATCAAGCTATTCGTTTTGATCTTGGCTACAAAGATATTGACAGCAATATCATCAAAACGACTGCTATTGGCTATATTCGATACTTATCAGGCAAGCTAACGGCAACAAGCAATACCGCTATTTATATTGAACATTATCGAGAAATTAAAGATAAAACAGTAGCTGGAAGTAGTTTTGACAATGATCTCGCGATAGGTTTTAAGAGTGATTTTAATAACTCTGCACTAACGACAATCGAACTTCGAGTACTTTATGATATTGATAAAAAATCCGTTTCAACGGGGTTTCAACTGGGTCATGATCTTAGTGATAAGATTCGTTTAACGGCATTTACTGAATTTTTTAATATTCCAAGTGATGATAAAAAGCTTGCAGAATTTGATGATGACAATCATGTTGGCTTAAAACTTAATGTTCAGTTCTAATATGAAACCTACAAAAACCAATGTATATATCTTACTGTTTTCAAGCACAACAAAAAGAGATGTAGTAGCACAATTATGGCAAGATCTTGTTACAGGAAAAAGCTTTAGCTTCAATAAAGAGCAAAGCCTGAAAAAACGTCAATCTATTTCAGGAAAAATTTTTATAAAGCTTTCACTGGCTCGATTCCTCAATGTTGATTTTAGTCAAATCAAATTAGGAAGGTATCGGTCGGGTGGGTACTTTTGTTATGATTGCCCATGTTCAATCAGCATTAGTTATTCTGAGGCTAATGTTGCTATAGCGATTAGCAATGGTAGAAGGGTAGGTATTGATATTGATCGTATTCGAATCGTCCGTAATAAATCCCGAATTCTCCAAAATATCTGTAGCCCTTCTGAATTAGAAGCACTTAATCAAGATGATGAGCTTACTGACAAAACATTTCTGTGGGTATGGACAAGAAAAGAAGCTTTTGCGAAAGCAATAGGTATAGGTTTAGCAGGAAATATCAAGAAACTTAATATCTTAAACCCAGATAGTGGTAAAATTATCAGTTGGTGGAGACAATCAGGTGATCAAATTTGCTCTGTATGGTGCGTTAAATCAAGTATTATAAATAATATTGAAATCGCAAGTCCAAATACTAAGATTACGGTTCATAATCCGATTATCAAGAAAACTCCGTTAACTTGAGTTTTTCGCTTAACTCCCAATATATTGTAGATACCTCTTGGCGAATAGGATTTCTATTGGACATATATATCCAATAATTTCCAATAGTGCAATTTTGGCTAGGGAAGATATCCACAAGTGTACCATTTGCAATAAATTCTTCCACCGCAATACGTTCTATACCTGCAACTCCAAGCCCTGCTAGTGCACAATTAAGTGCTGTTTTATGATCAGAAACAACAAGTTTATTTGTAGATTGTGTAATATCAAGTGTAAAATCTTCACTAAGCCTAAGTACTCCTGACTCATTTTGTTCGATATCCTCAACAATGACCCATTTCAAGCCTGCTATATCAATTTTGCTAGAATGTTGGGTAGCTTCTTTTTTGATGTCTGGGTGACAAACGAAGACAAGCTCAAGGGGCATAATTGGCTTCACTGTCATTTCTTTATTTTTGATATTATAACCACAAATTGCTATGTCAAAAGAATCAGACAAATCAGACAAATAATGAACAGTGTCACATAGATCTATTTCAAGTTTAATATGAGGGTATTTATTGGATAAAAACTTAATTACTTTTAATAAAATGTGCTCTCCAAACAAATAAGAACAAGTAAT
>CAYTRF010000004.1:0-8157 GCA_964440065.1 uncultured Cocleimonas sp.
GACAACAGCGTGATGGAACGATTTTTTAGAAGCCTTAAATCAGAGCGATTGAATTTAGCGTGTTGAGAGCTATATTCACTTTTACAACTACAGGCGGATACACTCTGTTATTGATTATATTACCCCTGCTGAAAAAATGCAGATTTTGAAAAAACAGGTTTAAAGTTTCTACAAAAAAACTTGATCATTACAGTACACAGCGACGCAATGCTACTCGCATCAAAGCAGAAGCTATAAAAAACACGGAAAAGTGGGGGGGTGTGCAGGTGTACTTTTAAAGGATGATATTAAATAGGAACCCGAATAATAGTACCGGGTGCTAAATAACGGGCATTTTCTTCAGTAATCTGTGGGTTTGCTTTCATTATTTTATAGTAAAGAAAGCCTTTTCCGTAGGCGCGTTTAGCGATCATCCAAATGGATTCACCTTTTTTTAGTGCAATTGAGCGCATCTCATTTCTTCTTACATCAGATTCTTTTTCAAGCTTTGCTACATACTCGACCCCCGTTTTGTTTGCTGTGTTGGTATTATGATCATCTATAAATGAATTTATTTTACCCTGAAAGGAATTAAAATTTGTATTAGATGAATCAATAACGACACGGTTATAGTAGTCAGTATTCACCAGAGCTATTGCTGTATTTTCGGTTTGAGTATTCTTATTTTTACTAAGAATAGAAATATACTTTTGATCATTAATACTTGCCTGCGTAACAGACTTTTGCATGGAGTTTGAAACTGTCTTTTGGATTAAGCTATTCAGATCTGTTTTTTGTTGCTTAACAATGCGGGAGAGCTCTTTTGTTTTTTGCTGCTGCAACATTAATTGTTCAGTCAACTGATTTATCTTGTTTATATTATAATTTACATCAGTATAACTTGGTACCATCTCACTTTCTGAAGTTACCTGATACGCAACTGGCTGCATAGATAAAGGCTCTTTAACATTATTTATTACGGGAATAGTTTTGGTTATATTATTTCCGTGGTGATTTTCAAAATATACTTTGCTTAAAAAGGCCAACCACAAACTTAAAGCGCTAACAAAAAATATTAAAGGAATCGTTTCAGGCCTTTTTAAGGCGCGTTTAATCAATGACTCTTTGGGCGGAGTATTGTGGTTATACATTTTGTAACTTGCTTTATTCATAATGATTACTCAAACCTACTTAATGGTTGTCGACTAGGTTTCCAGAAGGTAAAACAGTTGTTAGGCTAAATATTTTCCAAAGCTGCATACCACCTCGGTAGTATTTTAGTTTTGATGCGGGATAGCCTGTTTGAATTAATGCTTTAATGGCTCTAGGGGATTGATCACACCAAGGGCCGTTACAAAATAGAACCAAATCTTTACTGTGACTAAAGTCATAGCGATCATTTTTATGCTCCACTCCCAAGAGGCTCAATAGTTGTTCTTTATTTGCACCACTAAATAAAATAAAGGGAATGTTTACTGAGCTTGGAATGGTTTCGCTTTGGTAGAATCTCGGCATTCGAGCATCTACAACCAGACCGGAACCTCTGGCCACATCTTTGTTAATAAAATTTAGAAGTTCAACTTCACCGATTGTTTCAACACCTGCAGCAGCTTGCATGGGATGAATACAAAAAGGTGGGCAAGCACGTGATGTTTTTGCAAAATCATCGACTAATTTATTGTTGGTATCCTGTACTCGCTTAACAATTACGGTTGTGCCTTGATGGTTAACTTCAATAAATGGCATGGAAGGTGTTATGCCGACAGGATATTCATTCGCACTCAAAGCTCCTAAACCATTTATAGAAAGGCTAAGAATAAATAGTAATTGTAACGTTTTAATCATAGTGTGATCCTGAACTAATATTATTGCTATGAGTCTGCTTGGCTCTAATTTACTCCGTAGGGAGTAATGGAGACCAATTGCATCAGGATCAAATGTCGTAAAACACTGATAGTTTGCTTAATTTATAAGCATTTCACAAAAAATAGAGAATCTTGCATAAATTCTAGTATCGTTTAAATAAACAAAAACTAGCTCTTATTCAAAAGAGGGAGTGATTTGTATTAAATACGGAAGATAAAAATACGTAGAAAATCACATTAATTACTTACTTAGTTTTTCAAAGACTTTTAATGTCCATGGGCGGATGGCAATAACCATCGTTGTCCCTCGCATATCTTCAAAAGGGACTGTTTTATCATTTTTTTTGTGTAGCTCAAATTCTTTGGCTAGGCGGTGAATATTTTCATGGAAGGCTTCTAAATTATGTGGACTAAGCCAACCGTTTACGACCAACCTTAATTCACCTTGCCCTGAAAAAGTGGAGGTGAAAAATTCACTTTGAACTTGATTCTCAAAAAACATTTGAATAGGGCCATCTTTAATCCATTGAAAATCTGGCGATAATATAATCCGCACTTTATTCTCAGGGAGTAGCTCAATGATTCCCATGCTATCTAATCGGGTCAAACATTGTTGCCCCTCGTGAATATCGACATGATATTTTTTTAAAATTAAATCATAACTCCAGCCATAAAGGAGGTGCACAGTAATCATTAATAACATTTCATTGCTGACCAGTTCTTTTTCCTTTTGATAGCTAAGTTCTAGGACATGGCGGCGAGCATTGGTGGCTTTTTCGGCTAATTGTGAAATATCAATACCGATCACTTCACAGATTGTTTCAAGTCGGCTTAGGCTCATATCACCGTCACTAAATAAGCGCTTAATACTGGATTCTGATAGTTCTAAAACTCGACCAACATCAGCATAGGTGATGCGATTTTGGCGTAATTCTTTTTTAAGTGTTTCTATGAGTTCTTTTGCGAGAGCCATGATATTAACCAGAGGGTATTATATTTTAATACGATTGGTTGATTTTATCACGAGTAATCATAACAAGTCTTAAAATGTAAACTGATTAATTAGGGTGTAAAAAAAGAAGGAAAAGTGGGGGGGTGTGCTTTTGGTTGCTTTCTAACAATTACTGGCAATTATTGTCCTGAAGTAGCTTAGCAATTCGATCAGTACGACTGCTTTTAGTGCTTTTTAATAAAGTTAAACTGTCATGCCAAATATCGCAGGCAAGCTGTTTTTTCTGCCATACCTTATATAGAAAGCCTAAGTTGATTTTTTGGCTGATTACACCATTGATATGATTATTTTGCTGATAAATTGTGATGGCTTTTTTGTGATAATCTTCAGCCACATTATATTTTTTTTGATTTCGATTGGTAATGGCTAGCTTTCCATATTGGTTTGCGCTTCCAACTGATTGCTTAAGATCATTGCTGAAGCTGAGGGATTTCTCAAAGTAGCGTTGTGATTTTTTTAAATCGCCGTTTTGTTGCGCAAGTAATGCTAATTTATTATATAAATTAGCAAAGTTTCCCTTAAAGCTGTTTTCTTGGCTGATTCGTAATGCAATTTCATAGTGAGTTTGTGCTTTTTCAGGGTGTTTTTTCTTTTGGTATAAAATTCCTAAGGTTGTATTTAAAGCAGCCATATTTTGGAAGTTGTAAGTTTTAGCATGTAACGCTAAGGCTGTGAGGTAGTACGTTTCAGCTTTATCTAATGAGCCTAAATTTTTATATACATTTGCTAAGTTCTCACTAGTGCTGGCGATCCCTTGTTCATTGTCTACTTTTTTATAAATATTTAAGGCATTCAAAAAAGCTATTTCGGCTTCTTTAAGTTTCCCTTTGGATTGATTGAGTAAACCAAAGTTGGCTAGGGATAAAGCTTTGTCTGCAATTCCTGTTGTGCCCAGTGAGCGCGCTTTTTTATAGGCAACTTCAGCAAGTGTAAACTGTTTTAATTGGCGGTGAATATGACCTTGCCTGTTCCAAGCCTCTGGGTTGGTTGAATCTAGCTCACTGGCTTTTTGGTAAGCCATTAAAGCTTGGTCTGCTGAGGTCAGATTTTGGATATTACCTATATGCACCCATGTTTTAGCAGATTTTCGAAGGTTGTTTTGCTGGCTGGCGAGTGAAGCTAAAGTTTCAATAGCATTGTTGATATTGTTGTTTTTTAGATCACTGAGAGCAGTTTGTGTTTTATCTGATGGTTCACTATTTAATTGTTCTAGCGTGATTTCAAGGGCACGTACTTGCTCAATTTTATCCTCTTCTGTTCCATAAAAGAATGTAGAGACAAGTGAGTTGGATAACTTATTGGCTTTAAATTCTATGTCGGTTGATGTGTTACTCGGTTTAATATTTGTTTGAGAAATAATCGGCTTATCGTTTGGCTTAGGGTAAAACAGTAAAAAAGCAAGAGCTGTTAACAGCAAGAGGACAGGCACAAACCAGTTAATCCAATGATTTTTTTTCGTGTCTTTAGATGATGCATTGGATGCCATTTAAAGGCTAAACTTCATCTGGCTTATCTGTTGGGATAGAGCGTTTTTTACTGTAACGAATAACCACGTTCTTTGATTCTACCTTTCTTTCTTGAGGCTCAGCAAAATCTGATTGCCAACCCCTGTTTCCAGCAGGAGCACCAGTGCCTCGGCTACTTACCCCAACTTTTGGTTTGCGACGTCCATTGTTATTTCTTGAACCGTTATTATTAGTGCCACTATTAGCGCCTCGTGGATGGTTGTTATTTGCTTTACCTGCTTTTTTATTAGCTCCACCGTTTAATCTACCAAATGGGCCTTTACGTTGACGACGTTGTTTGTTGTCTGTAGTTGAATCATTGGAATCGCTATTACCACTCGTTTGAGAATTCTTTCTACCATTATTTTTAGAGTGTGTTTTGTTTCTAGATTGATTACTTTTGGCGAATTTTCCATTGTTGTTGGCTTTATTGTTCCGCTGCTTGTTTGGTTTTGACTTACTTAAGTTTACAAAAGGTTTAAGTGGTTCAAGCCCTGGAACCGTGATTTGAGTAAGGCTTTCACCCAAGGTTTTTTCGATGTGTTTTAACTCGTTATAGTTATAGCCATCAATCATTAACAAGCTAGGGTTATCTCTATCTAGATTGTGTCGTTGTAAGCGTTCGATGTATTTATCGGTTCTGCGTGGCAAATCAAAGTGAATGATATGCATGTCATTTTTTGCAATTGATTCATCAGATAGAGTAAATTTTTCTTGGTCACTGACAATAACAATATCGCAATCATCAATTTCGTCAGCGCTCAGGTCTTGAATTAATTCAGCGGCATGACCATGATTGGCCAGGTTTTCATAGAGCATTTTTGCCGATTTATTGGTTGCTGTATAAATAAGCGTGGGTTCACCTGCAAACTCATCCATCAAGTGATCCATCATCGCAATTTTATGCGTATAGTCATCCGCGATATGTACTTTTTGAGGCATTAAATCATTTATGTTAACCGATGGCGTGCTGGGTTTATGTTGCTGTTGTGCTTTTTCTTTATGGGGCTTCGCTTTTGGCTGATTAGATTTAGTATTATTGACAACCTCATCATCAACCATAATTTGCTCGGCATCAGGGAATAACGATTTAGCATAAGGTGTTACATCGTCATCAGCGCGTAAAAATGTCAGTGAAGTACAGTTATCCCCCGCTTGCGCCAGAATTTGCTCAACGAGACCGTGCAGGTTTTTTTGATAAATACTGGTGAGGTCATCAATAATCAGCATTTCTAATTGTGAAAAATCTGCTTTGCCGTTGTTCATTAAATCATTTAAGCGCCCAGGTGTGGCAATCATTATATCGAGTGGTCGACGCATCAGACGCATTTGGGTTTGATAAGGGCGGCCACTGACAATAAAGCCAAAACGCATAACATGATTATTGCTCAGGCGTTTAATTGTATAGTTGATTTGACTAACACGATCCCGGCGAGACGTTAAAATTAGAACCCTTGCACCTCGCTTTTCAGGTGCGGGATTCTCAAGAATGTAGTTCATCGCAGGTATCAAAAACGCGCCTGTTTTACCTGAGGCAGATTGCGACCAAACTAAGGCACTCTTTTTTTCCTCAACGATAGGAATCAACTGTGCTTGAAGGGGGGTAGGGGATTTGTATCCTGCCTCTTCAATGGATGAAATGAAATCTTTTTGTAAGTTAAAGTCTGAGAATGACAAATTGTTCTCCCCTGTGCTTAAGCACGGGTGTTTACTGAAATCTATGAGCCGAGTTTATTTTATAGAAATTAGTTTTAGCACTTTTAATTGTACTATTAATGAAATTTAGTAATGCTACGCCCTAGCATACTTTACATGAAATCTTGTAACACATAATTATTGGAAGCTTGGTCAGACCTAAGCTCTATATGCGTTGTTATTCCGAATCTATCGTAATACTCTTATTTAGTCAAGGACTTAGGTTAGTTGATGACTTTAATTGGCTAAAAGGTTACGCCAATCTTGTTCTTCGTCGCGAAGCGTTAAAATTTCAACACCATCGGCACTCACATACAAGGTATGTTCCCATTGCGCTGATAATTTATGGTCTTTGGTTATTACCGTCCATTTATCAGGCAGTGTTTTAATATGTCTTTTGCCTTGGTTGATCATGGGTTCTATGGTGAACGTCATACCTTCTTTTATGGTGATACCTGTATCAGGCTTGCCGTAGTGAAGTACTTGAGGTTCTTCATGGAAAACTTCACCAATGCCATGACCACAGTATTCGCGCACCACGGAGTAGTGTTCTTTTTCTGCATAGCTTTGAATCGCATGGCCAATATCCCCCAATTTGACTCCAGGTTTTACCATATTGATACCAATATAAAGTGCCTTCTGGGCAATCTTGCAAAGACGCTCGGTGGCAACATTGGGTTTACCCACTAAAAACATTTTACTGGTATCGCCGTGAAAGCCATCTTTAATGACGGTCATGTCAATATTGATAACATCGCCTTTTTTTAGTTTTTTATTACTTGGAATACCATGACAGACTTGGTGATTAACAGAGGTACAAATAGATTTTGGGAAGCCGTGATAGTTTAACGGTGCAGGAATTGCCTTTTGCTCATTGACAATAAAATTATGACAAATGGCATCAAGCTCATTGGTAGTAATACCTGCTAGAACATGAGGCCCAATCATATTTAACACATCCGCAGCGAGGCGACCTGCAACGCGCATTTTTTCGACTTGTTCTGGTGTTTTGATAGTAATTGCCATGAATTTATATTCCTGTGGGGTCTCAATAACTAGGATTGTTAAAATATTTTCGGATTATGCCGTACTTTTTATAGAGATGCGATGTTGTTTATGGTATAAAGTGCGCCCTTAAATTTACTATACGTTTTGTAGTGAGCTTTCGGATAACTAATGGAGTATGCAATGAATATTGTCTACTTCAAATTCACACACATATCGTCAAGGTATAGCAGGGTGCTTGGTAAAACCTAATATTGGGATTTGCTAGGTTGTTATAACGGATATGTGGAGGCCTAACCCAAGAGGAAATATCATGGCTAAAGTAACTATGCGTCAGATGCTGGAAGCTGGTGTGCACTTCGGACACCAAACCCGCTACTGGAACCCTAAAATGGCACCTTACATCTTTGGTGACCGTAACAAAATTCACATTATTAATCTTGAAAAGACCTTACCTATGTTTAACGACTCGTTAAACTTTGTTGGTAAAGTTGCTGCGCGTGGCGGTAAGATTATGTTTGTAGGCACAAAACGTGCCGCCCAAAAATCAATTAGAGATGAAGCAGAGCGTTGTAAAATGCCTTACGTTGATCAACGTTGGTTGGGTGGAATGTTAACGAACTTTAAAACGATTAAGCAATCTGTGCGTCGTTTGCATGAAATCTCAAAGATGGAACAAGATGGTTCTATCAACCGTGGCGGTAAAAAAGAAGCGTTAATGCTAACGCGTGAGCTGGTAAAGCTTGAGAAAGGTTTGGGCGGAATCAAAGATATGCGTGCCTTGCCCGATGCGCTTTTCATTATCGATGTTGGCCATGAGACTATTGCAGTTAAAGAAGCAAAAACCTTGGGTATTCCAGTCGTTGGTGTTGTTGATACCAATAACAGTGCCGATAATATTGAATATATTATTCCAGGAAATGACGATGCGATACGCGCTATTCAACTTTATACGTCAGCAATAGCTGATTCAATTATTGAAGGTCACTTAGCTGCAGCTACAAATGCGGATGAAATGGCTGCTGCGGCACCCGTTAAAGCGCCAAGCAAAAAGACTGATGTGAAAGTGTCGGCTAAAACTGATTCTGCTAAGAAA
>CAYTRF010000004.1:8257-10089 GCA_964440065.1 uncultured Cocleimonas sp.
GCCAAGCAAAAAGACTGATGTGAAAGTGTCGGCTAAAACTGATTCTGCTAAGAAAGAGACTACTGCAGAGACAGCACCTGCTCCAGCAAAAGAAGAGAAGAAAGAAGCTGCACCTAAAGCTGAAGAAAAAGAACAAAGTACTTCTAAAGAAGAAGTGAAGAAAGAAGCAGCTCCAACGACGGAGGCAAAGAAAGAAGAGGCTCCTAAAGAAGACGCTAAAAAAGCAGTTGCTAAGAAAGCTCCAGCAAAATCTGGCGAAGCTGATGATCTAAAGAAAATCGAAGGCATTGGACCTAAAATTGCAGAAGTATTAGGTGAAGCGGGTGTTGCAACGTTCAAGAAACTTTCAGAAATGGATCGTGATGCAATTAAAGCCATCCTTGATACAGTTTCTACTCTTAAATCAAAAGAGCCTAAGACTTGGCCACAGCAAGCAAAACTAGCAGCTGATGGAAAGTGGGATGAACTGAAAGTTCTACAAGATGAATTAATGGGTGGCGTGTAAACGCGCTCCTTTTGAATTAGCTGAGGAATTAACAAATGGCTATTACAGCTTCAATGGTAAAAGAGTTACGCGAGCGCACAGGCGCTGGCATGATGGATTGTAAAAAAGTGCTCACTGAAACTAATGGTGATATGGAAGAAGCAATTGATGTAATGCGTAAATCAGGTGCGGCTAAAGCAGATAAAAAAGCAGGTCGTGTTGCAGCCGACGGTAAAGTTGTGATTACTGTCTCTGATGATGGTAAAAATGCATCAATTGTAGAAGTTAATTGTGAAACGGACTTTGTTGCAAAAGATGAAAATTTCATTAATTTTGTTACTGCTATTGGCGTAAGAGTATTAGCGGATAAGCCAGCAGATGTTGATGCCTTATCTGCAATGCCGCTTGAGTCTGGTGAGACGGTGGAAGAGGTTCGTGCAAACTTGGTGGCGAAAATTGGCGAGAATATGAAAGTTCGTCGCTTTGAGATTGTTTCATCGGATGCGGGTGAAGTTTTTGCCTACAGCCATGGTGTTCGCATCGGTGTTGCAGTTGCAATGACGGGTGGTGATGAGGCACTGGGTAAAGACGTTGCCATGCATATTGCGGCAAGTCGTCCAGTTTGTGTTACTGAAGATGACGTTCCTGCTGAAACTTTAGAGAAGGAAAAAGAAATTCTTATTGCTCAAGCACAAGAGAGTGGCAAGCCACCAGAAATCATTGAAAAGATGATTGTAGGTCGAATGCGCAAATACCTTGCTGAGATCACACTTGTTGGTCAGCCTTTTGTTAAAGATCCAGATCAAACTGTTGGTCAACTACTTAAAGCTGCAGGCGCTGAAGTCACTGGCTTTATTCGTTACGAAGTAGGTGAAGGAATCGAGAAGAAAGAAGAAGACTTTGCAGCAGAAGTTATGGCTCAAATCAAAGGCTAATTGCAAATTTGATGAAGTTTGAAAAAGGAGCGTATTATACGCTCCTTTTTTTTCATTTTTTTTCGTTATTAGCATGAGAATATTGTAAAAGAAAAATACTCAAAATCTGCAAAAAATCATCGAAAAGTGGGGGGGTGTGCTTCTATAGTATTATCGTTGTTCACAAACTGGCTTCTTAGGTTTTTTTTGTGTAACCTATGGCAAAATTTGAAGAGTGAATAGGAATCCAGCAATGGCAAAAAAATATAAAAGAATCCTGCTTAAATTGAGCGGTGAAGCTTTGATGGGCCAACAAGATTTTGGTATCAATTCAAATGTGTTGGCTAAAACTGCCGCTGAGGTGGTTAATCAGCAAAAGTTAGGAACCCAAGTTGCGCTTGTCATTGGCGGAGGGAATATATTCAGAGGTGCTG
>CAYTRF010000004.1:10106-10869 GCA_964440065.1 uncultured Cocleimonas sp.
GGGAATCGACCGCGTAAGTGCAGTTCATTTGGGTATGCTAGCAACGGTGATGAATGCCTTGGCGATGCAAGATGCGATTAAAAAGTTAGGCGTAAACTGCCGTGTTATGTCAGGTTTGAAAATCGATCAACTGGGCGAAGAGTTTTCAGCTATTAAAGCGCGTGAATATTTGTCTTGTGACGATATTGTTATTTTTGCAGCGGGTACTGGAAACCCCTATTTTACAACCGATACTGCCGCAAGTTTACGCGCCGTCGAGATTCAGGCTGATTTATTATTAAAAGCCACTAAAGTTGATGGCATTTATGATTCGGATCCGATGAAAAACCCTGATGCAAAACGTTATGATCAATTAAGTTTTAATGAGGCAGTTGCAAAAGAGTTGGCTGTTATGGATTTGACAGCAATGGTATTATGCAGAGAAAACAAAATGCCTTTATGTGTATTTAATATGTTTGAAGCAGGAGCATTAGAAAAAATAGTAGCTGGCGATAGAGCTACTGGGACTTTAGTTGAGGCGGCAGAGTAGGCAAAAATATGATTGATGAAATTATTAAAGATGCAGAAATGAGAATGCAAAAAAGCATTGATTCTTTAAAAGGCGAGCTGGCAAAGGTTCGAACAGGCCGTGCTCATCCGAGTTTGCTTGAGCATATTATAGTGGATTACTATGGCAATGATACGCCGCTAAATCAAGTCGCGAGTATTGGTGTTGAAGATGCACGTACATTAACGGTTACCCCTTGGGAAAAACCGATGGTGC
>CAYTRF010000004.1:10888-13927 GCA_964440065.1 uncultured Cocleimonas sp.
TATGAAATCAGATTTAGGTTTAAACCCCAACTCTGCAGGCTCGGTGATTAGAATCCCAATGCCGCAACTAACAGAAGAGCGCCGCCGTGATTTAGTAAAAGTCGTAAAAAATGAAGGCGAAAATGGCAAGATTGCGGTGCGTAATATCCGTCGTGATGCAAACTCTGATTTTAAATCATTAGAAAAAGATAAAGATATTTCTGAAGATGAAGAGCATCATGCTCAAGATGGCATTCAAAAATTAACGGATAAATACGTTAAAGAAATTGATGATGTGGTTGAAACTAAAGAAAAAGATTTAATGAAGGTCTAATGAAACTTTCAATCCTTATAGTCCCTATATTACTTAAATAAATGGATACAGATCAGAATATCCCCCGTCATATTGCCATCGTTATGGATGGCAATGGACGATGGGCAAAGCAAAAGCATCGGCCACGTTTTATGGGGCATAAAAAAGGTGTAGAAGCAGTACGTGAAATTGTAAAGACCTGTTCCTTATTAAAGGTTGAGTGCTTGAGTTTGTTTGCATTTAGCAGTGAAAACTGGAAACGTCCAGAAGAAGAAATAAAAAACTTAATGGGCTTATTTATGATGGCTCTGGAACGTGAGGCAAAATCACTTGCTAGAAATAATGTGCGCTTGCAGATAGTTGGCGATCTCAGCCATTTCTCAGAAAAACTTCAAGATAAAATAAAGCAAGTAGAGGAATTGACTAAAGATAGTACAGGTTTGCGTTTAATTGTAGCAGCAAACTATGGTGGCCGTTGGGACATAGCGCAATCAATAAGAGTTATTGCAAGAAAAGTTGAAGCTGGTGAACTGAAGTGTGACGCTATTAATGAGGAGAATATTTCAAGTCATATCACGACTCAGGGCTTGCCTGATCCTGATCTGTTTATTCGTACGGGCGGCGAAAAGCGAATAAGTAACTTTTTGTTATGGCAAATGGCCTATACCGAACTTTATTTTACAGATGTACTTTGGCCAGATTTTGGTAAAACGGAATTAGAAAAGGCAATTACTGATTATTCCTCTCGACAACGACGTTTCGGTAAAACCAGTGAGCAGGTTATAGCTGATAAAAAACTCTCTTAATTTAAAAAGGTTTCTATGACTTCAGGTCTTAAACAACGCGTTATAACAGGCATCGTTTTAATCATTAGCGTATTTCTTGGGGTGTTGTATCTGCCAGCAACGTGGTTCGCTATATTTTCTTTAATCGCAATTATTACTCTTGGTGGCTTAGAGTGGGGGAAGCTGGTTTCTTTTAAAGATAAAAATCGGGCATTCTTCGTTGTTGCATTGATAGCTTTAGCCGTCATAACTTTTTTTCTAAGTGACTACCATTCAACGTTTATAATCATAGGTGTTTTATGGTGGGTTGTTGTGTTGGTTTTATTAGCAACTTATCAAAAAGGAACAACACTTTATAAAAATAAGACATGGCTGTTACGAATTTCCGCATTCTTTGTGTTAATTCCCGCATGGCTTGCTTTGATTAACTTGCATCAGCGTTTCCCAGAGTTGGTTCTATACCTTATTCTTCTAGTTGCTATTGCTGATAGCGGTGCCTACTTCACAGGTAAAGCTTTTGGTAAAAATAAACTAGCACCTGAGTTAAGCCCAGGTAAAACCCGTGAAGGAGCCTTGGGTGGTTTAGCGGGGGCGGCTATCTGGTCAATTTTAGGAGCATTTTATTTCTACTTGCCAAATGTCGATTGGCTTCCCTTTATTTTGCTGTCTTTAGTCGTCGCTTTGATGTCGGTTGCTGGGGATTTGTTCGAAAGTTTAATTAAGCGTGAAGCAGGGCAGAAAGATTCGGGTAATATTTTGCCCGGTCATGGTGGTATTCTTGATCGTATCGATGGTTTACTTGCTGCTTTACCGATATTCGCTTTGGGTATTGCTTTTATCGATTCTGTGCAACTGTAATGCAAATAAGTTCTAACTCAAAAGCAGTTTGTATTTTAGGTTCGACGGGGACGATCGGTGTAAATACTTTAGATGTGATCTCACATCACGCCAACGACTTTCATGTCTTTGCTCTCACAGCAAATCAACAAGTTGATAAGTTGTTAGAGCAATGCCTGCATTTTAAACCTGCAATCGCCGTGATGGTAAATGATAATGCCGCTGAGCAGTTAGAAAAAAAACTACGAAATAGTGGGTGCTCAACGCAGGTAATGTCGGGTAAAAAGGCACTCGAAGCAGTGGCTAGCCATAAAGATGTGGATTATGTGATGGCGGCTATTGTAGGTGCCGCAGGCTTATTACCTAATTTAGCAGCTGCAAAAGCGGGCAAACGAGTTATGTTGGCTAATAAAGAATCATTAGTCATGTCTGGTAAGTTATTTATGGATGCCATTCACGATAATGGAGCAGAACTTTTGCCCATCGACAGCGAACATAATGCTATTTTTCAGTCCATGCCTGTTCTTGCTGATGGCGTTAATGCTTGGGATATACACAAGCAAGGTATTAAGAAAATACTCTTAACAGCATCTGGTGGGCCATTTCGCACTAGGGAGATAAAAACACTCGACGAAGTGACTCCTGAACAAGCGGTAGCACACCCAAACTGGGTAATGGGACAAAAAATTTCAGTCGATTCTGCAACCATGATGAATAAAGGTTTAGAGCTTATAGAAGCTTGTTGGCTTTTTAATATAGATGAAAAACAAATCCAGGTGGTTATTCATCCGCAAAGTATTATTCACTCGATGGTTTCTTATAATGACGGTTCTGTTTTAGCACAGTTGGGTAATCCTGATATGCGAACCCCAATTGCTTTTGCACTTGCTTATCCTAAAAGAATTGAGTCTGGTGTGGCTCAGTTAGATATTTTTGAAGTAGCTCAACTTGATTTTGAAAAGCCTGATTTCGGACGTTACCGATGCCTGCAATTGGCTTACGATGCTCATCGTATGGGTGGATATGCAGCAATTGCTTTGAATGCAGCTAATGAAATCGCGGTTGATGCCTTTTTAAATAAAAAAATAAAATTCACAGATATACCACTTGTCATTGAAAACGCAC
>CAYTRF010000005.1:0-13598 GCA_964440065.1 uncultured Cocleimonas sp.
ACTCGATTATTAGAGCTTGCCGTTTCTTGCGCCACTGACTCGTGCAAAGGTCTCATTTTAGAATATTTTGCACTAATCTAACCCAATAGCTCGCACCTAGATGCAATATATCATCGTTAAAATCATATTCAGTATTATGCAACATACAGGCACTTTCGGTTTGTTCTGCAACCTCTCCATTTCCAATCCAGATGTAGGCACCTTCTGATTCGTTTAATATATATGAAAAGTCCTCAGCCCCCATACTCGGTGGCATGTCACGAATCACATTATTTTCGCCAATGATATCGGCAACAGCTTGGGCACAGATCTTTGCATGTTTGGGCGTGTTAATCGTTGCTGGATAACCAGAAATAATTTCGAAACTGTTGCTAGCTCCCATTGCTTTACAGGTATGCTCTACTAATTGTTGCATACGACGTTTAATGGTTTCACCTTTTTCGGGATCAAAATAACGCAGTGTGCCTTTAAGTTTCATTTCATTAGGCATTACATTGGAGGCATGTCCTGCTGCTACCATAGTGATACTGATTACAGCAGAATCTACAGGAGGTAGATTTCTCGATACCACCGTTTGCAAGGCGGTGATTACCTGTGCGCCTGTTAATACAGGGTCGATTAATTGATCTGGCATGGCGGCATGCCCACCTTTGCCTTTGATGGTAATGTGAATGGAATCAACCGCCGCCATCACCGCACGGTCATGTACTGCAAATTGTCCTTGGGCAAGCCCCGGCCAATTATGCATTCCATAAACGGCTTTACAGGGAAACATATCGAAAAGGCCTTCTTCAACCATTTTCTCTCCGCCACCACCGCCTTCTTCAGCGGGCTGGAAAATAAAATGCACCGTGCCTGCAAAATCATTGTGCTCTTTTAAGTAAACCGCTGCACCCAATAACATGGTGCTGTGACCGTCATGGCCACAGGCATGCATTTTCCCATCGTGTGTCGATTTGTGTGCGAATTCATTTTTCTCTTGAATCGGCAAAGCATCCATATCTGCTCTAAGGGCAATAGCATCACCGTTTTTAGTGCCATGAACAGTGGCAACAATACCGGTAACGGCTAAACCACGATGTAGTTCAATCTGGTAGGATTCTAAAACTGAGGCAATATAGTCACTAGTAATGAATTCTTCAAAACGTAATTCGGGATGCTGGTGAAGATAATGTCGCCAAGAGATCATTTGTTGATGAAGTTCTGATTCTGAATCAATGGCTATAGTTGTCATATGCTTACCTGAGTAACGATACTTTTGCAAAAAATACGGGAAAAGTGGGGGGGTGTACTTCTAACTCTAATCAATAAAAAAAGCCACCGCAAGGGTGGCTTTTCAAGTAACACTTATTGGTATTTAACGACCAAATAATTTACTTGCCATACTGATGGCACCACCGATTCCACCAATAGAATCTAGGAGTGATCCACCACTGCTGGCATTATCAACCATCTGTGGCATGGCATCGCGTAGGCCACCAATAGCTTCTGACTCGCTCATGCCGAGTTTTGATGCAAACTCTGAGATTTTATCAGCACCAAACATGCTAGTGACATGGTTGTCTTCCATTGGCAAATTATCGCCATCGCCAAGCCAAGATTGTGCCATATCAGCCATTCCACCACCTTGCATATTTCCTAAAATACTACCGATGTCGAAACCACCATTATCATTATTTCCGCCTGTTAGGCCAGATAGTGCTGATGTTAATGTACCAAGATCAAGGCCGCTACCCGCGTTACCACTCATCTTGCTTTTGATAAACGCGCTAGCGCCCATTTTTAATAAATCACCCATATCCATATTAATACTTCCTCTGTTGGTTAAATTAAGACTAATTATTAGTCCATTGGAATGCGAATCATCTGACCTGGGAATATTAGGTCAGGGTCTTTGATAACTTCTTTGTTTGCGTCAAAAATTTGAGGATATTTACTGCCGTTCCCATAAAATTTAGCCGCTATTTTCCAAAGGCTATCACCTTTCTTAATTTCATAATACTGAACTTCAACAGTTTGCTCTGGAGCGGTTACTTCGTCGGCATGAACTTCTTCAATGCCCATAGCATTTCCCGCCATTAAAATGACTTTTTCTAAAGCGCTAGGGTCATCGGTATCGCCTTTGATAGTGGCAACACCATCTTTGACTTCAATTTCCAGGTTGTTGATGCCAGGGTTGTCTTCTTCGATGTGTTTTTTTAGTTTTTCTGGTGCTTCGTCTTCACTGCCAAATATTTTGTTACCAATGTTTTTGGCAAAGCTTAATAAACCCATTCTGATTCTCCTTTGAAATATATAACGCGAATGAATATAGAACCATACGCATAGACTATCATAAGGTTATTATCAGAATATTCAATGGTTAGGGAAGAAAAATATGTTTTGAGACTGAGTATTTTTGTTGTTTAAAAACGGTACTAGAATTTATGCAGAGCTCACGGTGTTTTTTCTTAATGCGAGATTGTGCTACAAATAACTACCAAACTTAACAAATCGTGAGTGCCAATATTTTGAATCCATGCTGCTAATATGAACACGTTTGCCACGTGATGGAGCATGAATAAATTTTCGATTTCCAATATACACGCCCACATGATTGGTTCTTTTGCTTGTTTTGAAAAACAACATATCACCAGGTTGTAATTGCGCATAACTAATCGTTCTGCTGTTATCGCGCTGTTTAGCTGTGGTACGTGGAATATTTATGCCTACCGCTTGTTTATGAACAAAGCTAGTTAAGCCACTGCAATCAAATCCTTCTCTCGGGTTATTCCCCCCCCATTTATACGGAGTGCCAATGACACTTTTAGCGATTTTAACTATGCGGTCTCTAGCAGGGTTCGAACCATAAACGGGTGATTGTTGAGGTAAGGTTTGTTGTGATTTTTGGGGCGCGCGTTGTTGAGAAGGTAATCGCTGAGAAGAATTCGGTACTTTATTAGGGACAGAGTAACTCGGTACACGATGATCAACGCTGCGCGGTTGCCTTTGCGAGCAGCCATTGATTATTAGTAACATTAAAATTGTAAGCGATAAAAAACGTATTTTTTTCATTGATTTAGCCCGTTATTGTTATTTATTGTCTATAGACTGTGTTGAGTAGATGTGGTTCAACTATTATGCCATTTTGCACTATCAATGGTTACTCTATGCTGAATGGCTGTAATCTGATCAGCTTCTGCACAATAATTCCACACAGAATTCTTTTAGATATTGTAGAATTCAATATCAGCATTGCTCGAACTAAATTTCTATTATGAAGTCTATTTCAGCAATACCAGAATTTACGGGGCTTTTCTTGTCAGATAATAAAGAACAACCACTTAACGCAGATGAGATTTCTGATGTTGAAGATATTGTGACTTCTTCTGATTTGCAAGGCGAAGCCGTGGTTGAGGCGGAGAAAATATCGTCTAAAAATGACTTAAATAACGATAAACTTGTAGGAAATACACCTAGAAAAACCTCGTTTATAGGGACTTTTTTTAGGGGTGTTTTGGGTGTGATTCGCGGTTTTTGGCGGGTTACTCGAATCATTATCTTAATAGGTATTGTTGTTGGTTCTTTATTAACGGCGGCCTATGTTTTGCAACAAGATGAATTGGTGCGCAGTCAATTTGAGGGTAAGCGTTGGGCCTTGCCTGCACGTGTCTTCGCACGTCCTTTGGAAATATATGAAGGTCAAAGTTTAAAAGCGGATGATTTACATAAAGAATTACAGCTGCTTAATTATAGTTATGTGACCCATCTCGTAGGAACAGGTCAGTTCAAACGCGATAAGAATACTTTCATCATACAAACACGTGGTTTTAAGTTTGCTGAAGATCAGGAAATATCACGTCGTATTCGTATTGATATAAATAAAGGAAAAATTGCTAATTTAGAGAATACGGAGAGTAACGAAGCGTTGACATTAATGCGTCTTGAGCCTGTTTTAATAGTTAACTTTTATCCGCGGCATAATGAAGATAGAGTGCTGGTTAAGCTTGATGATGTGCCACCTTTGCTAACGAAAGGCTTAATCGCTGTTGAAGATAGAAACTTTCATGGCCATTTTGGTGTAAACCCTAAGTCGATTATTCGAGCGGTTGTTGCCAATGCCAGAGCAGGTCGAAAAGTGCAGGGCGGAAGTACCTTAACGCAACAACTGGTTAAAAACTTTTTTCTTACCAACGAACAAAGTTATACCCGAAAAATTAATGAAGCTGTGATGGCAATGCTGTTAGAGATTCACTATAGCAAGGAAGAAATTCTTGAAGCCTATTTGAATGAGATTTTTCTTGGGCAAAACAAGAAACGCGCTATTCATGGTTTTGGCTTAGCATCCCAGTATTATTTTAATAAGCCAATTAAAGAGCTGCGCCCTGAACAAATTGCGTTACTTATTGGTGTGGCAAAAGGTGCTACCTATTATAACCCCCGTCGTTATCCTGATCGAGCTACAAAACGCCGTAATATCGTCATTGATGTCATGGCAAGGGAAGGTGTTTTCGATGCTAGGCTAGCCACAGAACTAAAGCAACGTCCTCTAGGTGTTAGTAAAGAGGCTCCACCGAGTGTTAGCCCTTTCCCGTCTTATCTTGAATTAGTCCGAAAACAATTACAACGAGATTATAAAGAAGAGGATTTACGTTCTGAGGGCTTATTGATATTCACATCAATGGATCCTGTGGTACAAATTGAGGCTGAAAAGGCCGTTAAAAATCGAATAAAAAAGCTCGAAAATTCTCTTCGAATGAAAAAAAATAAACTAAACGGTGCCATGGTAGTAAGCAGTGTTCAAGGCGCTGAAGTATTAGCGATTGTAGGTGGTAGGGATGTACGTTTAGCAGGTTTTAATCGTGCTTTGAATGCATCAAGGCAGATTGGATCATTAATAAAACCAGCTATTTATCTGGCCGCGTTACAAGATGGTGGATATAACTTAGGCACACCCATTGATGGCGGGCCTGTAACCGTTCGTTTGTCTAGAACAGAAGTTTGGGAGCCTAAAAATTATAGTGGAAAGGATATGGGAATTGTATCCTTTGAAAATGCTTTAGTGCACTCGATGAATACGCCTACGGTACGAATTGGTATTAGTATGGGCTTGGATAAAGTAATTAAAAGTTTGCATGATCTTGGTTTAAGAAAAGAAGTGCAGCCCAATCCCTCTTTATTGCTGGGTGCATTGGAACTAACCCCAATGGAGGTTCAGCAAATATACCAAACCATTGCGGCAGGGGGTACTTATACACCACTTACCGCTATTCGTAGTGTAATGAACTCTTATGGAAAATCATTGAAGCGTTATCCATTACAAGTAAAGCAAGTAGCCAATGAAGACGCAGTATATTTACTTACCCATGCCATGAATAAAATTACCAAAGTAGGAACGGCACAATATTTAAGACATGCTTTACCGGCATGGAAAAATGCAGCAGGTAAAACAGGCACAACCAATAAGAATGTCGATAGTTGGTTTGCAGGTTTTACGGGGCAGCACGTTGTGTCTGTTTGGGTAGGAAGAGATGATAATAAGCCGACGGGATTTACAGGTTCTAGTGGTGCTTTGAGAGTTTGGGGAGATTTTGTTAATAGTATATCGACTCGGCCTTTTAAACCTAAACGGCCAAAAAATGTAAGTTTTTTGAATGTTGATAAGGATACGGGTTTGTTACATAACTCATCCTGTGGAAAAGCTAAAATTCTTCCTTTTATTAAAGGCACAAAACCCATTGAGGTGAGCCCTTGCGCTGTTCGGGCTCCAGAAATTTATGTACCTGATAATGTGCAGGGTTTTCAATCTTCTCCAAATAAGCCAGTTTGGTCTAAACCTACAGTGACTAAAAGAAAACCACAAACGACTAAAAGAAAACCACAAACGATTAAAAGAAAACCACCAACTTCAAGAAATAAAACGACACAACGTAGTAGTGCTGGAATAAGTAATACTGATAGAATGAACTCACTGCCACTTAATACGGCACCTATTTGGAATGATAATTCAATACGACAATGATTATGTTATGAAAATATTTAACAATAGTGAATTTTTAGAATCTGTACATAAGCTTTCAAGCTTTGTTTTTCTGATGGTAATATTTTTATTTTTAAATGCCTGCTCTTCTGCTTATGGGCCAGTCAACCCGCAGACAAGTCGAGCATTACCTACTATTCCTGAAATTTCACATTCAAAACCTGTTGTTCGTAAACCTGTGATGAAAGTGACGTCTACAAAAAGACAAGTTAAGAACGTCTACAAACCCAAAGTGAAAAAATATTCAGTGGATAAAGCAGCTGAACCAGTAATAACTCAGGCAGAAGTTGCTACTGTCTTAAGCAAGGAAGAGCGCGTTAAAATTGCCCAGAAAGCGGCAACGGTTGAGTTTGATCCGTATGCGGTGGTGCCAGATAGTCGCTCCTCAAAAGTAGTATCAACCACTGCAATAAAAAAGCCACCGATTAGTACCGCTAAAGCATCGCCAGCCGTGACATCATTAATGCTTCAGGCAAGGGGTGAACTGGCTATAGGCAATACAAAATCAGCAGTGAGTAAATTAGAGCGTGCGCTACGAATAGAGTCGCAAAATCCTAAACTGTGGAATTTACTGGCACAGGCAAATTATGACCAATCCAGTTTTCAACAAGCGATTTCAATGGCAAAAAAATCAATTCGTTATTCACGTAATGAGGATTTGATAAGCAAAAACTGGAAGCTAATCCAAAAAGCAGGAGAAAGCTCGGGTGATACGGTAGTGATCAAAGAAGCACTTAATTATTTTAAGGTTAACCCTTAACAGGGTTTCATTAGTCTATTAACTTTAATAATAATAATGAAGAAAGCACACCCCCCCACTTTTCGCGCTTTTTTTACTCTGTAACATTATTACTTGGCATCCTCTACATCAATGGATAACAAACATCACACTGGTCTTGAATCAGAAAATTTTTGGGAAAACTTACTCGCTAAGGATGGTCCGTTAGCCTCAGCAATCGATGGCTTTCAGGTTCGTGAGCAACAACAAGAAATGCTCGTCGCAGTGGGTGAGGCGCTAAAAAATAACTCTGCTGCTGTGATCGAAGCAGGCACAGGTGTTGGTAAAACGTTTGCATATTTAGTCCCTGCGATTGCCCATGGTGGGCGTGTTATTATATCTACGGGTACCAAAACACTTCAAGATCAGCTATATACCAAAGACTTACCACTGGTAAAAAATGCATTAAAAACAGATACTAAGACAGCTTTATTAAAAGGTCGCGCTAACTACCTTTGTACCTACCGCATGCATCGTGCTCAATCAGAAGGTCGCTTTGATGATCGACGTTCATTGTCCTATATACAACGGATAGTAGACTGGGAAGTAATGACTGTTTCTGGTGATATATCAGGGTTAAACAGTGTTCCTCGTGATGCTGAAATTTGGCAGCACGTAACCTCCACCGCTGACAACTGCTTGGGTTCTGAATGTGAGGATTACGAAACGTGTTTTGTGGTTAAAGCACGTCGCGAAGCACAAGAAGCAGACGTGGTAGTGGTTAATCATCATTTGTTTTTTGCAGATTTGGCGTTAAAAGAAGAAGGTTTTGGCGAGCTATTACCTAGCGCCAATGCAGTGATATTGGATGAGGCACATCAACTTCCTGAAATTGCATCGACCTTTTTTAGTGAGACGCTAAGTTCACGTCAATTAATGGAGTTGTCGCGTGACACGCAAATTGAAGCTTTAGCAGGCGCATCTGATATGCCCGACTTACCAAAAACGCTGAGCTTATTTGAAAAATGCATTAAAGACCTACGTTTGGCAATGGATAAACCTGGGCTGCGTGAGCCGTGGTATAAAATCAAATCAAAGCCAGCCATAGAAAAAGAAATGGAAAATCTGGATAAGTTAATGGATCAATTATTAGCTTTATTAAAAATTGCAGCGGAGCGCACTAAAGGGTTGGAATCTTGTTATGAGCGTGTGCAGTTGCAAAGCGAGCGATTATTTAATTTAAATAATCCTAAAGCCGAAACTGTCCAGTGGTACGAAACTTATACTCAATCTTTTTCTTTGGTATCAACACCATTGGATATTTCTGAACCTTTTAAAAAGCATTTAGAAAGTTGGCCCTGTGCTTGGATTTTAACGTCAGCTACCTTAGCGGTTAATAAGTCTTTCGATCATTTTACCAAACGCATTGGCATGGAGTCCCCTAAAGAATTGTTGCTCGATAGTCCCTTTGATTATTGGCACAATGCCTTACTTTATGCGCCCCCTGATATGCCAGAACCGCAAAATGTGGATTATGTTCCTGCGGTGGTTGCCGCATCAATCCCGGTGATTAATGCCTGTAAAGGTCGTACCTTTATGTTGTTTACCAGCTACCGCGCCTTAAATGAAGCGGCAGCGATGATAAAGGATGAAATTGATTATCCAATTTTGGTACAGGGTGATTCCTCTCAGGCGGATATGATTAAAAAATTCCGTAAATTAGGTAATGCGGTGTTAATGGGTACCAGTAGTTTTTGGGAGGGTGTCGATGTTCGAGGTGAAGCACTTAGTTGTGTCATCATCGATAAGCTTCCTTTCTCCTCTCCTGGTGATCCTGTTTTAGAAGCACGCATAAAGTCTATTCGTGAAAATGGTGGAAACCCTTTTGGTGAATATCAATTACCACAGGCTGTTATTGCTTTAAAGCAAGGGGTAGGGCGCTTAATTCGTGATGATAAAGATAAAGGTGTGCTGATGATTTGTGATCCGCGTTTGCGTACTAAATCCTATGGCATTACCTTTTTGGATAGTATTCCTAGAGTTCCTAGAACCAGTAAGTTAGAAGTTGTAGAGCGCTTTTTTGAGATTCTGAACACGAAAGCCAAGGAAGAAAAAGAGGCTCAAGCCGAAACAAAGAACACTGGGAAAGAAACAAAATGAAAATTCTAGCCATAGAAACAGCAACAGAAGCTTGCTCCGCTGCATTATTGGTGGATGATAAAGAGGTGATCTCACGCTTTGAGCTGGCACCGCGAGAACACACCAAAAAAATCCTACCCATGATGGAAGCAGTTTTAAAAGAAGGCGGCGTAGAAAAAAAAGATCTTGATGTAATCGCTTTTAGTCGTGGTCCTGGAGCATTTACAGGCTTGCGAATTGCGGCAGGAATTGCACAAGGCGTGGCGTTATCGATTGATAAGCCCGTAGCACCCGTTTCAACCCTTGAAGCACTTGCCCTTGCTGCTGTTAGAACACATCAAGTTACTGAAGGCACAAAAGTTATCGCTTCACTAGATGCACGAATGGGAGAGGTTTATTGGGGTGTTTTCATTTATCAAGACAATGCCATTGAAGCATTATCAGAGGAGCAGGTAACAAAACCTGAAGAGATGATGGCTGAAGTTAATAAGTTACTTTCTATGAAACAGGATAAAACTTTCTATGTTTTAGGATCAGGCTGGGATGCTTATCAAGAAAAGCTGTTTAAAGATGGTAAAGCTGAAATAATTGTCTATATAAAAAGTGCTTACCCAAGCGCTCAATACATAGCAGAGCTTGCGATACAGATGGTAATTGGGGGTAAGACAGTTTCAGCAGAAGAGGCTCAACCCGTTTATATTCGAAATAAAGTAGCTGATAAACCTAATAAAAAATCAGAGTAATATCAGTCTTAGAAAGTGACGTTATAAAGGCACCACATGGTGCCTTTATATTAAAAGCTTGAGTAAACTTAGAAGTTAGGGCCAGCAACAGCAGCTAAAGCGGCTTGCTTTTTAATTGCGTCTAATTGTCCCGACACAATATTTGCTGTTTTGATAGCTTTTTTATTTTTACCCTCTTTGGCTAAATCTTCTGCTTTTTTAATTAGTTTACCCATGTCACGCCATTCAAAACCTAGTGAACTAGCTTCTTTTTTAGCAGCAATGGCCGCATTAATGGCATCCGATGTTGCATCAGCCATAACGCCAGTGCTAAATGATAGAGTCAGTGCGACTAATAAGAGTTTGAGCTTCATTTATTCCTCCTAGAATAAAATTTTATTAATTATTTATATTTATTACATAAATACATTGATACCAGTTTACCTAGCCAAGGTCAATGTCTATAATAAACTGCTTATTTAGAACCTCCAGTTTGGATCCCATTATGAGAATTCTTGAAGAAGCCTTAACATTTGACGATGTTTTGCTCGTCCCCGCTCATTCTACTGTTTTACCCGCAGAAGTTGATTTGAGCACAAATTTGACAAAAAAGATTAAATTAAATATCCCCATGCTATCTGCTGCGATGGATACCGTTACCGAAGCTAGGCTAGCGATTTCATTGGCTCAAGAAGGTGGCTTAGGTATTGTTCATAAAAACATGACAATTGATGAGCAAGCCAAAATTATTTCAACCGTCAAACGTTTTGAAAGTGGCATCATTAAAGATCCGATTACGATTGGCCCTGATATGTCGGTTGGCGACGTCATGGCGCTTACGGCAAAGCATAAAATATCGGGAGTTCCAGTGGTTGAAAATGGTGATGATCTAGTTGGTATTGTAACCAGCCGTGATTTACGCTTTGAAACAAAATTTGATATACCCGTTTCTGACATCATGACGCAAAAACAAGATTTAGTGACAGTGTCTGAAGGCGCAAGCAAGGAAGAAATCCAATCTTTGCTGCATAAGCATAAAATTGAAAAAATATTAGTCATCAATGATAGCTTTAAATTGTGTGGTTTGATCACGGTTAAGGATATTCAAAAATCTACAGATTTCCCAAATGCTTGTAAAGACTCATCAGAAAGTTTACGTGTAGGCGCAGCCGTTGGTACAGGTCACGGGACAGAAGCACGCGTAAAAGCTTTGGTCGAAGCGGGTGTTGATGTGATTATCGTCGATACGGCACATGGACATTCACAAGGTGTTTTAGATCGTGTTAAATGGGTTAAAAGCAACTTTCCTGATGTTGAAGTCATTGGTGGAAATATCGCTACAGGGGCTGCGGCTTTGGCATTAGTTGAAGCAGGGGCAGATGCTGTAAAAGTGGGCATTGGCCCTGGTTCAATTTGTACCACGCGAATGGTGGCAGGTGTCGGTGTTCCGCAAATTACCGCGATTATGAATGTAGCCAAGGCGCTAAAAGAGTGTGGCATCCCTTTAATTGCAGATGGCGGTATCCGTTTTTCAGGTGATATTGCCAAGTCATTAGCTGCAGGCGCACATTGTGTGATGCTTGGTGGCATGTTTGCAGGCACCGATGAAGCACCTGGCGATATTATTATCTACCAAGGTCGCTCTTATAAATCGTACCGTGGCATGGGGTCTTTAGCAGCAATGGCAGATGGCTCTAGCGATAGATACTTCCAAGAATCAGAAAACGCAGCCGATAAGCTTGTGCCAGAAGGCATTGAAGGGCAAGTGCCTTATAAAGGTCCTCTTGCACCGATTATTCACCAGTTAACAGGTGGTGTGCGTTCCAGTATGGGATACGTTGGTTGTAAGGATTTAAAGGAAATGCGCAGTAAACCTGACTTTGTGAGGATTACGGGTGCAGGTATGAAGGAGTCGCATGTCCACGACGTAACGATTACCAAGGAGGCTCCAAACTACCACTCATAAGTGCACAGCTCACTCTTGTGATGCTCAATTACCGCGTTGGAAAAACATCACTTGCAGTAGCAAGCTCAATTTTTCCGCCTTGTAATTGAACACCACAAGAGCAATCTGAGCACTTATTTATATTGAGACCTTTGCACGAGTCAGTGGCGAAAGAAAAATCGGGTGAAATTTCACTGATTGAGGCAGGAAATGAAGCTAATAACGGGTTATTAGCAAGTTTTCTAACGAAAAGCAGTGAAATTTCAACCATTTTTACTCGTCACCTGATTCGTGCAAAGGTCTCATATTATTAAGTTTTTTGTTTTCCGTGTTCTTACGTGCTTTTTGTTATAAATTGCGTGGCAAAAAAGTCCTTTAATCTTTTAAGTAGAAAGTTATGACAAACAACATCCATACAGATCGAATCCTAATCTTAGATTTTGGTGCACAATACACCCAATTAATCGCACGTCGAATTCGTGAAGTTGGGGTTTATTGTGAAATTTATCCATGGGATGTTAGCGATCAAGATGTTAAAGATTTCAATGCGAAAGGTATTATCTTGTCGGGTGGTCCCGAATCAACAATCGGTGATGATGCACCTGCTGCCCCGAAAGCTGTATATGAATTAGGCGTTCCTGTTCTTGGTATTTGCTACGGCATGCAAACCATGGCAGTTCACTTTGGTGGCAAGGTCGAAACGGCTGATCATCAAGAATACGGCTACGCACAGGTTCGCGCTCGTGGGCATACCGTTTTATTAAAAGACATTGAAGATGAAGTCAGCTCTGAAGGTTTTGGCCTGTTAGATGTTTGGATGTCACATGGCGATCATGTGGTTGAGATACCAGAATCATTTAAGCTCATGGCAAGTACTGAAAACGCGCCGATTGCAGGTATCGCCAATGAAGATAAACAATTCTATGGCATCCAGTTTCACCCAGAAGTAACTCATACAAAGCAGGGTGGTCGTATTTTAGAACGCTTTAGCTGTGAGATTTGTGGTTGTGATAATTTGTGGAACCCGCAAAATATCATTGAAAATAGTATTAAAAATGTACAACAACAGGTGGGTTCTGATGAAGTCATCCTTGGGCTTTCAGGTGGCGTTGATTCATCTGTAGTGGCTGCTATGTTGCACCAAGCGATTGGTAAGCAACTCGTTTGTGTATTCGTTGATACGGGGCTACTTCGTTACCAAGAAGGCGATCAAGTGATGAAAATGTTTGCTGATCACATGGGTGTTAGAGTTATCCGTGTTAATGCCGAAGCGCGTTACTTAAAAGCCTTAGAAGGTAAAACCGACCCAGAAGAAAAACGTAAAATCATCGGCAACTTGTTTGTTGAAATTTTTGAAGAAGAATCTAATAAATTAAGCAATGCTAAGTGGTTGGCACAGGGAACTATTTACCCTGATGTGATCGAATCTGCGGGTAGTAAAACAGGCAAAGCGCATTTGATAAAATCACATCATAACGTGGGTGGTTTGCCAAAAGACATGAAATTGGGGCTAGTTGAGCCACTGCGTGAACTATTTAAAGACGAAGTTCGCACTATTGGAATAGAGCTTGGTTTACCAGCCGAAATGGTACAGCGCCACCCCTTTCCAGGACCTGGTTTGGGCGTGCGTATTTTGGGTGAAGTTAAAAAAGAATTTGCGGATATTTTACGCCTTGCGGACAACATCTTTATTGAGGAGCTTTACAAGCACGACTTGTATCACAAAACCTCACAAGCGTTTGCTGTGTTCTTGCCGATTAAATCAGTCGGTGTAACAGGTGATGGTCGTCGTTATGATTATGTGATTGCATTGCGTGCGGTTGAGACTATCGACTTTATGACAGCACGTTGGGCGCATTTGCCGTATGATTTTTTGAGCTTGGTTTCTAATCGGATTATTAATGAGATTTCAAATGTTTCGCGAGTGACCTATGATATTTCTGGAAAGCCGCCGGCCACAATTGAATGGGAATAATTCTTTACTGCACAGCTAACCGCTACAATCTGAGCAGTAAAAATGTGCTTGTTCATTTCCTTTTTTTTTCGTGGCAAAAA
>CAYTRF010000006.1:0-13072 GCA_964440065.1 uncultured Cocleimonas sp.
AAACAAGCAGAAGCATCTGCAAAGGCGCTGGGCGGTTCAGCACATATTGAAGATGATTTGTTAAATGAAGTAACGGCATTAATTGAACTACCCATCGCTGTAAGTGGTAATTTTGATAAAGCTTTCTTGGATATTCCACAGGAATGTTTGATCTCAAGTATGCAAGATCATCAAAAATACTTCCCTGTTGTGGATGCCAGTGGCAATTTAATGCCACACTTTATTACTACCAGCAATATCAAAAGTTCTAATCCAGATACCGTTCGCGAAGGTAATGAGCGTGTCATCAACCCGCGTTTTAGTGATGCTAAATTCTTTTGGGAGCAAGATTGTAAAGTTACTTTAGAATCACGTCGAGAATCGACTAAAAAAATCGTATTCCAACAAAAGTTGGGAACACTTTATGAAAAGACTGAGCGTGTTGCCGAACTTGCGAGCTTTATTGCAGAAGAGCTAGGTGCTAACACACAACAAGCAAACCGTGCGGCAGAACTTTCAAAATGTGATCTCAATAGCGAAATGGTAAATGAATTTGCCGAACTACAAGGCATCATGGGGCGTTATTATGCCAAACGTGATGGCGAAGCAGATGAGGTTGCCAATGCGATGCATGAGCAATACCAACCTGGTTTTGCAGGTGATGTAATCCCTGCGGGGCAGATTGGGAAAATCTTATCACTTGCCGATAAGATTGATACGTTGGTTGGCATTTTTGCCATCGGCATGAAACCTACAGGAAGCAAAGATCCTTTCTCATTGCGTCGTGCAGCTTTAGGTGCACTGCGCATTATTATTGAGGGTAATTTAAACCTTGATCTTAAGATAGTTTTAGAAAAATCTGCCAGTACGGTTGCGGATAAAGTTGATGCGAAAGAATCTATTAGTGACACACTAAACTTTATTATGGAGCGTTTACGTGCCTACTACCAAGATCAAGGCATTGATGTTGAAACTGTAGCAGCAGTAGCAAGTTTACGCCCTACTCGGCCGCTTGATTTTGACCAACGCATAAAAGCAGTCGCTAGCTTTAAAGCATTGCCAGAAGCAGTGTCACTTGCTGCTGCCAATAAACGGATCAGTAATATCCTAAAGAAAGTAGATGGTGATATTTCTGAGTCAGTTAATGAGTCTTTGCTTCAAGAATCACAAGAAAAAGTATTATTCAAAGCAGTATTAGCGCAGCAAGAAAAGTTAAAGCCACTTTTTGCCAAAGGTGATTATTCATCTGCACTAACATCATTAGCAAGCTTGCGTGATGATGTAGATGCATTTTTTGATGGTGTAATGGTTATGGCAGATGATGAGGCACTTAAAAATAATCGCTTAGCATTGCTTTCCCAGTTAAGAAATTTATTTCTTAATATCGCTGACTTATCACGCCTCTAACTGTATTTATGGGCAAACGACTTTGTCACCACAGATGAACCGTTAATGATTTAGTGATAGGATTTAATATTCCAAAGAATTAATATTCTCAAAACGCAGAAAAATTGTGCCCCTTCATTACTAAGTCATAATGACAGCAACAAAGAGGCACTAGGGAGAACATAAGTAAGATTGGTAGTTATTTTATTTTAATATTACTAAACTACTCTTCATCTTAAGTTAAAACACTTTCTATCTGCACAACAGAACTGTTCTTGTTCTATTGCTTTGTAATAAGTTGTGTCTCTTCACCGGGGAGAGCAAAGAGACACGATGAGACTGGTAGTTATTTTATTTTTATTAATTAACTAAACTACTCTTCGCCTCAGGGGCTTGCTAAAAAATTCCTTTTCAAACGCTCTGTTTGAATTATTATTTTTCCATATTGTTATGCTATTAAATAATGCAATGGCAGTGCCAACTCTTAAAAATAAATCGTAAGTGATTGTTTATAAATACTATTTATGTTTTTTAACGATCTGATGTCATCCTTAATTGGCACCCAATTCTGTCACTAATTGACACTTCTTTGTGTCATGTGTCACGTTTCGACCTGTCATACTTGATTCTGACAAAAACGCGAGGCAAAATGGTTAATGAAAATAAAATAACAGGTAGATACTATGAAAAAACTAATGATTAGCTTATTCACTATCGCATTTGTACTCATGGTAATGAATGCCTGTAGCACAATGGAAGGTCTGGGAAAAGATATACAACGAACTGGGCAAGCCATTGAAAAAGAAGCTAAGAAACGAAATTAGAGTTTAAAAAAAACACATCAAAAGGACGTGATCGGCGCAATAGAGTGACTATTACGTCTCACTTCGCGAAAAATAGCGACAATTTTTTCTGCGCTAAATTATAATCGACTTAATCAGAGATCCCTTAATGAACTGTGACCTTAGTACGATAAAATGGCTCAATATTCTCCACCATAAAGTCACTAATATCCTGATCATCTTGATCGATAATATAAAAGTCGACCGTCTCATAAACCATACTGTTTTCATCCACTAATGATATTTTTTTAATAGCAGTATCAATGACTTTTTCCAAACTCCCCTGACCTTTTAGTCCTATCATTAAATGCTCTTCATCATCTTGCTCTGGAATCTGAATTGTTCCTAGATAAGCAGCTTCAACAGCTTTTTGGGTAGAAAAATAGTCTCTTAACACATCGGTAAATTGTGGCGGAACATTCTCTGCAATTCCTAATAATACTTCCGTATCTTCATCAAGTTCATGCTCACTATTTACCATTAAGTCATTATCAAGCAGAACAGCCACATCTTCTGGCTCAAATTCCATGCCAAATTCTGAGTTAGGGTTTAATACCAAAGGTGCGCCCATGGTTAATTCAAATAATACCGAAGTTGGTAACTCTAAGTAAGGTTCATCCGTATTAATGGCTTGTTGTAGCATGCTCAATGAGGTGAAAAAAGGCACTACAGGACTATTGTCGGCTTCACGTTCCCAGTGTTGAATAATAAGAGCTTGCTCTTCTTCCAAAGTGAATTGACCCACATCCTCTTCTTCTGGTTTTCCCAGTACAAAGATTTTTGAGTCCATTAATTCTTCGTAAAAAGCAGGGGCTTGAGTATTATCCGCTGCGGCTTTATGCAGGGCTTTTTCAAGATCATTTGACGGTAATAGCATGAGGAATTTCTCTAAAAGTTAAACATTAGAGCAATAATTATACAGCCCATAGTAGTAAGTCAACAAATCAAAGATAAATGCGTAGGGTCTTTAGCTAACATCAATAGACGGTGCTATTTTCAAAGTCTCTAATCAAATTCATAGCTCAAACAATGATTAACTTTTGTAGCCAATGCTTCTAACCATATCACATAGGTATTGCTGGTCGATTCTTCATCTATCAAAACATCACTTGCTAAACTATCTATTTGAACGGCCTTAACCTGTAAATTCTCTATTATGGTATCTACTCGAGCAGGGCTAACACTCGGATCACTAATAATGCAGCCAATTTTATCTGCTTTAATTTTCTTTCTAACATCTAAAATTGATTTTATATTTCCACCAAGACCATTATGTAAACTAACTATTTTAGCTTCTTGTAAGCCAAAGTAATGGGAAAAGTAATGCCATGAATTATGGAAAACAACATACGGTTTGTGTTTAACACTCGATAACTGCAAGTTGATTCGTTTACTTGATTCCAAAACTTCACGTTTAAATAACAATAAATTTTCATGGTAAGTATTACTATTTTTAGGATCAACTTCGGATAGAGTGGAAGCAATAGCATCAGCCATCGCCATCGCATTTACAGGTGAAGACCAAATATGTAAATCAGTATTTTCATGTTCATCGTCACCCGACCCGTGCTGATGCCCATTAGACTGCATTGTCAATAGATCAATTCCATTTTGTTCCGCAAGTGAAATCAATTGGTTGGTCGCTACATTCTTTTCTAAAACTGGGGATAAAATAGATTCTAAATGTTGATCAATTCTAAACACCAACTCGGCACTTTTAATTTTTCTAATATCAGAGGGTTTAAAACTATAATCATGCACTGAAACCTGATCAGGGATTAATAGAAGGGTATCTGCTTTATCACGCGCTATTTCACGAACAATGAGATGTATGGGTTTTATAGTGCTCAGGACTTGTGTTTTTTCAGGGCTAGCCTGAACAGCAGTTATTCCCGTAAGCAAAAAAAAGAGTACAATGCGGATCATTAATTTATTCATTTAGCGCCGAGTCGATACCGAAGTCAATGACGAGTCAAAGTAAAAAGCTAGCTTCATTAAAAAACATCAGCTTAGAAATTCAAGGTAAAAGGATTTTGCATGATGTTAGCCTTGAATTGCAAGCAGGAAAAGTTTTATCCATAATCGGCCCCAATGGTGCGGGTAAGTCTACCATCGTTCGACTGTTACTGGGTTTAGAGAAACCCGATAGTGGCACTGTTTGGCAAAAAACCAAACTACGCATTGGTTATGTCCCGCAAAAAATGCATATTAACTCTCTAATGCCATTAACGGTAAAGCGGTTTGTTGCGCTTTCTGGTGTTAATGACAATACTGAAATCACCACAGTCCTCAGTGAAATGGGGGTCGCTCAATTAGAAAATCAAGCCATACAACAACTGTCAGGTGGCGAGTTTCAACACGTACTACTCGCCAGAGCCTTGTTAAGAAAGCCTGAATTACTGGTCCTTGATGAACCTGCTCAGGGTGTTGATGTGATTGGTCAAGCTGAGCTTTATGAGAAAATTTCTCAGTTAAAAGATGACTATGGTTTTGGTGTATTAATGGTCTCGCACGATTTACACCTTGTTATGAAAAATACCGACCAAGTGCTTTGCTTAAATCAGCACATTTGCTGTAGCGGTCAACCTGATGATGTCAGCCAACATCCAGAATATCAAAAGCTGTTTGGCAACCTCCCCATGGAAGGCCTCGCTGTCTACACTCATAATCACAACCATTGCCATGATTTACACGGTGATGTGGTCGAAGGCGACTGTAAGCACGACCATCACGAAGAAAAAAGCCACGAAAGAGATAAAACCCATGGATGATTTTATTCTTCGTGCCTTATTAGCAGGTTTTGCGATCGTGTTAATTACAGGACCTTTAGGCTCATTCGTCCTGTGGCGACGCATGGCATATTTTGGTGACACCTTATCTCACTCCGCTATTTTAGGTGTTGCATTAGGGTTCTTATTGGCCATAAATATCAACCTCGGCATTCTAATTTCTACTGTTTTAGTAGCGGGTTTATTGATTATTTCACAGCGCCAAAAGAAAATTGGCAGCGATACCATACTGGGTATTCTAGCGCACAGTGCATTATCCTTAGGGTTAATTCTCATCAGCTTTATTGAAGGTATTCGCATTGATATAAATGCTTGGCTGTTCGGTGATATTTTATCCGTCAGTTGGCAAGATCTCGGGCTGATTGCAGTTGGCGTGGTTCTTATTCTTGGTTTACTCATCTTTATCTGGAAGCCCCTTCTTTCATTAAGTATTCACGAGGAGCTAGCGCGTGTTGAAGGGGTAAATATTGGTTTAATTAGCACGGTGTACACTTTGCTAATTGCCGTATTGGTTGCGATTGCCATGAAGGTAATTGGTGCTTTATTAATTACATCTTTATTGATAATTCCAGCAGCAGCAGCTCGCGCTTTTTCTCGCACGCCAGAACAAATGGCATTAAACGCTGTTATCGTAGGAATGATAGCGGTGGTGATTGGTTTGAGTGCATCTTATCTTTGGGGAACGCCAGCGGGACCTTCCATCGTAGTTGGAGCTTCTGGCTTATTCTTATTAAGTTTAGTTGCGACGAGAAGAGGTTAAAGATTTACCCACTAAAGTCACAGAAACACGAAAAAGGTACTTAAAAGTACACCCCCCCACTTTTCGGTGATTTTTTAGCAATAACTTTTAATCAACAAAAATCCCAATAAAACAAGGTTTCGATCAAACAAAAGGAATCGGTTTAAACTGCTTTTCCCATGGGTTTGGTCTTCTCCACCAGCGTTGCGCTAGGGTTGCGTAAACCTCTCGAAAATCTACCGTGTGAATCAGATCACCATCGTATAACTTATCAGGAGCAAGGCTGGGTTGTTTACCGTACAATCCACCGCGTACTCGACCACCTAACACCAACTGTGGTGCAGCTGCACCGTGATCTGTTCCACCGCTGTTATTTTCTTTAACACGACGACCAAACTCTGAATAGGACATCACCAACACATTATTCCACAGGCCTGCTCTTTTCATCGCATCGGTAAATGCTTTTAAACCACCACCAAGGTGATTCATTAAATTATTATGCTGATTTGTTTGTCCTGCGTGGGTATCAAAACCTTCAAGTGACACTTTATAGACAGGCGTATCCATGCCATTAATAATCATTTGAGTAACAAGCTCTAACTTACGTCCAAAACGACTGGTCGGAAAACGAACGGGAGAGCGTTTCCCCGTATAAATGCGCCCTAGTTGATGTGCTGCTGAATTAATTTGGTTTTGCACATTTAACATATGTGCTAATGAAGGATTATTGGCACGAAACTGTTTTTTATTTAGGTACTTAGTTTGGCGTAAAAATGTTTTGGGATCTTCCATTGCCACAGCGGCTCCGCCCTTACCACCCATTGGTCCAAGGTTGCTATCTCCTAGTACAATGCCATTTAGGCTATTTTTCTGTACGGGTAAAACACGAGTAAGCCAACCTCTATCTTCGTTATTGCGTGTTGATGCTGTTTCCCAAACATCAATGGAATGAAAGTGTGATCGACTGGGTTTAGCGTATCCCACACCTTGAATCCATGCCATCTTACCTTCTTGCCACAGCGGCATAAGTTGTTTCAGGTAAGGATTCATTGCCATATTGTTTTTTAATGGGAGTGGCTTTTGAACACGAATACTCGGCCTAGCACGATGATAGTTAGCATCACGAAATGGAACTAAGGTATTCAAACCATCGTTACCGCCTTTTAACTCTACGAGTAATACGATTTGATCAGGTCGATGACCTGCTTGACCAGCAAACGCCATTGGCATCATTCCCGCTAATGGCATCAGGCTTGTGTATTGTAGGAAATCGCGTCTATTCATGTTGTCTCTGGGGTTGATTGTTTGGTTATTATTGTTTTATTTTAGTTCGCACATTATTTTAGTTCGCACATTATTTTAGTTCGCACATTATTTTAGTTCGCACGTTATTTTAGTTGATACACAGGGTCTAACATCAAGGCTCTTACCATTCTTCTCTTGCCAGGTGTTTTAGGTAATGGTAATACTGGCGACATAGGTAACAACCAATCTACCACCTGAGCACCTGTTGTTTTAGGCAAATAGGACTGCATTTTAGCGGAGGCGCGGCTATGGCGCGTAAGCTTGGTCAGCAATGAAGTTCGTACCAGTAAGGTTTGAGTATCAATCCATGCTGTACCACCCGACCAGCCTTTTACGGTTGGAGGATCAAATAGGTTTTGTCCCAATAATTCAGAGATACGAACTAACTCCCCTGCTGAGAGTTTAGGAAAAGGTAAGGTTCTCAAGGTTCCAACCACTAAATCCACTGGAGATTTGGTCAGTGTACCTCTATATTTTACTGCCCAAAACGCATCACTGTTTAATACTTCAGATAATAGTGTTTTGATATTGTAATTTGATTTTCTAAACGCTAAGCCCCAGCGTTTAATGTATCTAGGGTCAGGGTGAGCATCACTAATAAACTCTTTCCAGAATTTTTCAGCGATATATTCACTGACCCGTGGCTTTTCTAAAATGATATCAATAATTTGATCACCAGAAAATGAGCCTGTTCTCCCCATAAAGGTGACAGGCCGAGAATCATGTTTAGAGCGATCAAAAGTATAAGTGCCACGATTACGATCCGTACCCCAACCTGTAAATGCGATAGCAGCAGCTTTAATGTCAGATTCTCTGTAATGTCCGCGACCTAAGGTAAATAGTTCAAGTAACTCACGTGCAAAGTTCTCGTTAGGGCTTCCTTTTACGTTTTCAGAACCATCCAAATAAACCAACATCGCAGGATCACGCGCTACTGCGTGTAACAAAGATCGGTAATTTCCCATAGCGTTACGACGTAATAACTGATTTTGGGTATACATCAAATGAGGTTGTTCAACTTTTTCAAGAGAGGAGGTAAAGTGATTAGACCAGAATAAGGTCATATGCTCATTAACAGGAGCTGTAGTATAAAGAAGGTGCTTCATCCACCAACTTTTTAAGCGCTTACCTTCGATTTTCATCATTTTACGGGCACGCTTTTTTCCTAAACCATTTTGCATACTCATGCGCTTTACATTCGCCCATGGAGTAAGCCTTGGTATCGCTGGAGTTTTTAAAGGCGCTGATTTCAACAAGATTTGAATCGCCTCTTGTCTAGTCTTACCTTCTAATATTTTGACGCCACCCCATTCCTGCCCTAAAGCAGTCCTCGCTACAAGGTGCCGTGTATCTGAGAAACTTAGCCTTCCCATTCTTTTTTCCTACTTAAGTACCCCTACAGTCTTTATAAAGACCACATGGTTTTTTTTATTATTAATTAGTGAGTTTGCCCAGTTAATATACACCCATGTTGATGAAGAGATTCTGAACAAAACTTAGGAATTAGTTCTATCCGACCAACGGTGCATTAAAATTTTCATCGAAGTATACTCCAGCCCCTTACAAACGCAAATATGAATACTAATATCGACCCAAATGAAATTGATGAGCTTGAAAAAGTTTTAAATGACTTCAAATACGATTTTGATTCTATTCAAAATAGTCGTGCCTCAAAATGGCGTTTGCAATTTCTGCTTAGTTTTATTATTACCATCATGGTCTTGATATTTTTCCCAACTATGTTATCGCTTACTTTGCCGGTTCGTTATATTCAATGTTACGTATCAACTCCAGAACGAGCAACCAAATTACTGAACACCAAAAACAACTTAAGCTGGTACGACTACTTCAAAATTTTAAGACATCGCCCTATTCCAAATAGTCCAAACGTTTTATAACAATCCATTCTTAAAAGCGTAATTAACCGCAGCCGTTCTATTGGTAACTTGTAACTGTTTAAAAATATCGTGCAAATGTGCTTTAACTGTATTTGCCGAGATAGACAATTCAAGTGCTATCTGTTTATTCAGCATACCTTGAGATAATAAAGTTAATACTTCATGCTGCCTTGAAGTCACTTTTTTGGTGCGATATAAACCACCAACACTGTCACCTATTGAAGGGCGATAAACCTCACCATAAAT
Source organism: uncultured Cocleimonas sp. (assembly GCA_964440065.1). Taxonomy (GTDB): domain Bacteria; phylum Pseudomonadota; class Gammaproteobacteria; order Thiotrichales; family Thiotrichaceae; genus Cocleimonas. The sequence goes on from CAYTRF010000006.1 coordinate 9,185, forward strand.
AATAACGTTAATTGCTTTTAAGAACGTTCTACTACGACTAGTCTTTGAAACTAAACCTGATGCACCTTTGGCTACTGCTACATTAACGTCAGAGGAAGAATCCGTCGCGGAGATAACTAAAATAGGAATCCAAATATTAATTTTGTGGATTCTATCAATCAAAGAAAAATCATTAACCCCTGATGAACTGATATCAAGCAAGATTAGATCTGGTTGCGTTTCATTGGACAGCATATTTAATGCTGAATCATAATTCTGCGCATAATCAGCCTCCACATTCTTCTGATAAGATTTTAGTAACAATTTCAAACCTTCTGCAAATAAGGTATGACCTTCTATAATTAATACTTTCATCTGTATACTTCTCCTTTAAACAAATGCCTTTCATTTCGAATGACTACATTTTCACAGATTTTTTTCTTCTTTTCTGTGATGTATTTCACAAACCTATTAATCTTCTTATTATAAGTTGAGGCCTCTATCTACAAATTATATGTGGCAACAACTTACAGATAGCTCACTAAACACCACATTTATAGATCATTTTTTCTTTTGAAAAAAACCTTAAATAGCGCAGTGAATTAACTATGGCAAGAAAGTGTAATGAACCGTGAAAAATACCTGCTAATACACAACTAATAATTTAGTTCGGTACGCTATCAAGCCTTATAGTAACAAGCGTACATGAAATAAAATCTATTATAACTGGCGTGTACGACAGGTTATGAATTAGGCTTATTATTGCTATAAATATGACGCTTAATTGCCATCAATTCTCGGTTTACTTTTCAAGGGATAGAAAGCTCTGCTTATTTACCTAGTTTATTTAAATATTAGTATTCTCTTATATATTAATAATAAAAGTATAATTTAACCAAAACACCTTGTATAATGCGCGCGCTTAAGTAATAGACTTATTAAATAAGAGATAGAATCGTGATTGAAAAATTAAGAAATATAGCCATCATCGCCCACGTTGACCACGGTAAAACCACACTGGTAGATAAGCTTCTAGAGCAATCTGGTACTTTGGGTGATCGTGCCAATGTTACTGAACGCATGATGGATTCAAACGAGATTGAACAAGAGCGTGGCATCACGATTTTAGCCAAAAATACTGCTATTACTTGGGGCGACTACCGCATCAACATTGTTGACACACCAGGTCACGCAGACTTTGGTGGAGAAGTTGAACGCGTATTGTCAATGGTTGACTCTGTTTTATTACTGGTGGACGCTGTTGATGGCCCTATGCCTCAAACACGTTTTGTAACATCAAAAGCTTTTGCAATGGGGTTCACGCCTGTTGTTGTTATCAATAAAATTGACCGTCCTGGCGCACGTCCAAGTTGGGCATTGGATCAAACTTTCGAGTTATTCGACAAGCTTGGTGCAACAGATGAGCAATTAGACTTCCCTGTTGTTTATGCTTCAGCTATTAATGGTTATGCAGGCTTAGAGGATGATATTACCGAAGGTGACATGGATCCGTTACTCCAATCAATCGTTGATAATGTTAGTCATCCTGATGTTGACCCTGACGCTCCTTTCCAAATGCAAATCAGCCAGCTTGATTACAATTCTTACACGGGTCTTATCGGCATCGGTCGTATCAAGCAGGGTAAAATTAAAAAGAACTCTGTTGTTAAAGTGATTGGTGATGATGGAAAAATTCGTAATGGCCGCGTCCTTCAACCTATGGGCTTCCATGGCCTAGATCGAATTGATGTTAATGAAGCACAAGCGGGTGATATCATTGCCTTTACTGGCATGGATAAGCTACACATCTCCGATACACTTTGTGACCCTGATCATGTTGTTGCTTTACCACCTATGACGGTTGATGAACCAACAGTTAGCATGACATTCCAAGTAAATAACTCACCTTTTGCAGGCAAAGAAGGCAAATACGTTACCTCTCGAAACATCCAAGAGCGTTTGGAGGAAGAGCTATTGCACAACGTAGCATTACGCGTTGAGCAAGGTGACGACGTGGATAAGTTTAAAGTATCAGGGCGTGGTGAATTACACCTTGGCATCTTAATTGAAAATATGCGCCGTGAAGGTTTCGAAGTAGCTGTATCTCGTCCAGAAGTTGTAATCAAAGGAGAAGGCGATAACCGCGAAGAGCCTTACGAAAATCTTACCATTGATGTTGAAATAGACCATCAAGGTAGCATCATGGAGAAGATGGGCGAGCGCAAAGGTCAAATGCAAAACATGGAGCCAGATGGAAAAGGCCGTGTTCGTTTAGAATACGTGATCCCTTCACGTGGCTTGATCGGCTTTCAAACAGAGTTTATGACGCTAACATCAGGCACAGGTTTGATATATCACTCCTTCGATCATTACGGTCCCTTGTTAAAAGAAAATATCGGACAGCGTAGCAACGGCGTATTAGTTTCTAACTCCAAGGGTAAAGCCTTAGCGTTTGCTATCTTCAATCTCCAAGAACGTGGAAAAATGTTCATCGAACACGCACAAGAAGTTTACGAAGGTCAGGTCATCGGTATTCATATCCGTGATAATGACTTAGTTGTTAACCCGCTTAAAGCAAAACAGCTGAACAATATCCGTGCCGCTGGTACGGATGAGAACTTAATTCTAACCAAGCCCATTAAATTCACTTTAGAGCAAGCTCTTGAGTTTATTGACGATGATGAGCTAGTGGAAATCACACCTGAAAGCATTCGTATTCGTAAGAAAGTGTTGGCAGAAAGTGCTCGTAAGACAGCATCGAGACAAACCAAGGGAAGTTAATAGTTACGAATTATTAGCAACAAAACTAAGGCCTATCTATTTGATAGGCTTTTTTATGACTGATTATGGGCATACAAAGTACACCCCCCCACTTTTCCCGTATTTTTACAGGTAATTCTCTAAATAGAACAAACGTCACCATCATAAATAGCCATCACTGATTTCAATTCAGTGTGAATATATTCACGTTCTTCGGCATTCATTTTATCTAATGATTCTGGTACTTTTCCAGCATCTAACAGACTAATAATTTGATTCACTTTTAAACAACCAAGTTGCGCGACTTCTTCCAATCTTTCATCAAGGTGATTCATATTTAATGCTTCCTTTTCATTAGTTTCAATATCACAAGTCCCATGATTATCAACTTGCCCTGCTCCAAACCAAAAATCTAAACCCCGATTTAAAAAATCATCATACGTTAAATAATGCGTACCATCACAAGAGAAATTTAAACCAACAAAACCATTTACCAAGTTCAATGAGCCTGAGCGAAGATAAATGGTCTCATCTGCAAACCGTAAAGCACTAAATTGCTTAAAAATTTTTATAACATCTTCGCGCGGCACGATGTTTCTATCGAAATAAGGGCGTTTTGGATAAGCAAGACAGATTTCAGAATCTGAAAGCTCATCCATGGTAAGAATACGATAAGTATAAGGGTCATCCACGTGCCATACAGTGGCTCGACTGCTGGAATAATGAATCTGACAATGATATAGACCGTGCTCTAGCATTAACTCCTCAAGAATGGTCATCACATCGTCAAGTTTAGTATCCATCAAACTTTCAGCACGTTGTTGTAAAAACAAGCCACTGCGAATAGCAGGATCACCTTTAATTTGACGCCATTGCCTAGGCTCTTCATACATTTTGTCTTCACGGGGCAATTCACGTAAGTCGTAATCAACACCGATAAAACCTAAACGCTCATTGCTCTCACCACGAATTAACTGAATACCTGTGAGTGAAGGACGTTTTTTATTTGAGCTAATGTAAGCACTGGATAATTCAAAGTCGACACCTTGGCGCGGAATGAACATATTCTCCATATAGGGTCGAGATGAACGATCACGACCTACCCCTAACATTAACTTATCATGGCTGATGGTTGCGCTGATTTGTATG
>CAYTRF010000007.1:0-12905 GCA_964440065.1 uncultured Cocleimonas sp.
GTAAATGAGGGATTGCCAATAGCCATTCTTCTAACTGTCTAGGAGGGATATCAGGAAGCATCATCTTAATGCCGCTATTAAATCTATGCTCGTTGAGGTTTCCCCGCGTTAAATTGGTCATCATTGAATTTCTTCGCAAGATTGATTGGGTGCTAATCCAATTTTTCCCACCTTCCCAACCTTTAACACTAGAATGTTCAAATACAGCTTGCCCCATAATATTAAGATTGTGAGCAAGGTTGTTGCGCTTCACTGAATAAGGGAGTGATCTTAAGGTGCCAATGGTGAGTTCAATTGGCGACTTAATCAATGCACCTCGGTTGGAAGCTACCCAAAACTCTTTACTGTTTAATACAGCTCTTAAAAGGGCGGTAATTTCGTAATTCGAGTTTTTGAAGATGTTTGCCCATTGTTTTACTACATGCGGATTTGGCTTATCAATATTAATAAACTCGTGCCACATTTTTTCAGCAATGGTTTGCGCTGTGCGCGGATGAGTAATTAATATATTGAGTATATCCTCACCTCTAAAATTACCTCGCTGCCTTAAAAAGGTTTTAACGCCATTATCATGTTGATCTGCACGATAGAGGAACCTGCCACTTTTATCATTGATTCCCCAACCAGTGAAGGCGCGAGAGGCTTCGCGCATGTCATTTTCAGAGTAATGACCAAGACCTAAGGTGAAAAGCTCCAATAACTCGCGTGAGAAGTTTTCATTCGGGTCGTCCTTTGTGCTTACATAACCATCAAGATACAACAACATTGCAGGATCTTTAGCGATTTCGTTTAATAAGGTTTTGAAGTTGCCTAGAGCATGCCTACGCAACAGTAAGTTCTGTTGGTGTAGCATACTTACTTGTTGCGTTTTTTTGATGGAAGATGGGAAGTGGTTGTGCCAGAACAATGTCATGCGCTCTACAAAGGGTGAACGAGTTGTTTCCAAGTGCTTAATCCACCATTCTTGTAATGCTTTGCCTTCGGTGCGGGAAATCCGTTTAATCATTTTTTTGCGGCGCATATTGCCACGCAAACTGATAGTTTTTTTCCACTCGGACATTCGAGGAGGAGGAGGTGTTTTATCTGGGCGACTTTTTAGAAGCTCATTGATGGCTTGTTGTCTTGTTAGTTTTTGATAATGCTGGATGGTTTTCCACTCGGCACCAATCCCAGTTCTTGTAACCAGATGACGTGCTTCAGTAAAGCTTAACTTGGCCATTCTCCTATACCCTTAATTGCATTTAAATATTTTTGTTATTATTAGTTATTTGACTAGAGTATATTGAATAGTTCCCTTTTTCATCATATTTATTTTGAGATGTTTATATTTTCCTCAAAAACCACCTTAAAAACAATGACTGTTTCACTCAATAATTGAGTTTTTATAGAGGATGAAGAAGAGGTGATAAACCTACTGCTAAAAATATTAGCAAGTAGGTAGTGGCGAAAACTTATAGATCAAAGCCAGCTTTTTTGGTCATATAAAGAACCGTTGCTTTTAACTCATCAGCCGTTATTTTCGGATCCCCTCCATTAGGTGGCATTGCTCCTTTTCCTTTTGTTGCAATTGAAAGCATAGTCTCTAAACCATTGGCGACTCGTGCTTCCCATGCTGCCTTATCATCAAGTTTGGGTGCATTAGCAATCCCTGTGTTGTGGCAGGTTCCACAGCCACCGTTGTAGACTTCTTCGCCTGATCGACTTGCACTAGCAGCACCTGTATCAGATGATGCGGTCGTCACGGCTCCAACTGGTGCAAGATTGGCAGCGGCTGCCTCTACTTTTTTGGTCGAAGGTTTATTTTCAGGCTTTGCCATTGGTTCTGCAGTTAAATACATAAATCCTATAAATGCTGCTAATGCAAGCTGTACCCAAAATAGCTTGGGTAATTTATGGTGTGAATCTGACATATTTCCTCCTAGTGAATATGTATACTCTTTTAAGAAGTTAACTTCTTTGTGTTAACTTTAATAAACAATAAAAACAACACAACGGCCATTGAGAACCACTGTACTGCGTAGGCAATGTGTTTATCGACAGTCCCGTAATAAGGTTGCCATTCTCTGATAAAACCATCTGCTGCTGATTTATCAAGTTGAACTATGATCGGTAATAGATCGTAATTTAGCCCTTTTGAAATATCTGCAAGAGAGATTGCTTGGATTACTTTTGGGTAATTCGAGCTGGACAAATCAATAGCATCATCATTTAGTACAATCGATCGTCCTACTTTCTTAATTGTTCCTACTATCTCCACTTTTTTATCTGAAGCGGTGATTGTAGGGATATTACTTCGTTCTCCTTGGTAGGTTATCCAACCTCTATTAATAAGAACGGCTTTCGCATTACTAGTGTTGTTGTTCAGTAAAAAAGGGGTTAATACATGAAACCCTGCTCTACCTTTGTGTGTTCGGTTATCTAATAAAAAATTAACTTGGTTATCGTATTTTCCAATTAACGAAGTGCTTCGGTAAATTTCATCGTCAAAGCCATTCTTGGTTTCATCAAATAAATTAATTTTTAAGGGTGCTTTGTTCTGAGCTTGGTTAACACTACTGTCAATTAATCGCTTTTCATCAGCTCTATTTAATTGCCATAGTCCTAAAGCGATCAAACTTGGGACCATCAATAAAGCCACTAAGCTGGGTACTAAGTTTGGTGAAAACTGGTAGTTATTATATTGAAGCTGGAAGACCCCCATATCTCAACTGACACCTGCTGGCTTAATCCACCCCATCCAAAATGAAAAGAGTATGACAAGAAATAGGGCAATAGATATTCCAACCCGAAGGGTCAGTGCTTTGACCATACGTTTTGATCCATCGCCATCTTTCATCATGTAGTAAAGCGCAGAGGCGAGACTATAAATGATAAAGATAAAAAATAGTAAAATTACATATTTCACTAATAACCAATGACCTATAGCCAGTAGACTACAATAAATAGCCCAAGCCAAACAATATCAACAAAATGCCAATACCATGCTACGGCTTCGAAACCAAAATGTCTGCCAGCACTAAAGTGCCCACGTATAGCGCGCATAAGGATGACAATCAACATGATAGTCCCTAAGGTAACGTGTAAGCCGTGAAATCCTGTCAGCATAAAGAAGGTGCTACCGTAAATGCCAGAGGAGAGCTTTAAATCAAGATGCAAATAGGCTTCTAGATACTCATAAATTTGAAATCCAAGAAATATAACGCCCAAAACAATAGTAGCGATTAAACCTGCTATAAGCTGTGATCGTTTACCGATGATTAATGCCCAGTGTGCCCAAGTAAGCGTTGCACCACTGGTTAATAAGAGCATAGTGTTTATGGCGGGTATTTCCCATGCATGGATAATACCTTTGGGAACCGTAAAGTTAGATGAGTCAGGCATTTGAATTAATGGCCAAATTGATTTGAATTCAGGCCATAGAACATCACCCGTAAAAAAGTTATTGCCTTCGCCAGCTAACCACGGTACTGATAATTGTCTGGCGTAGAAGAGCGCGCCAAAAAAAGCCGCAAAGAACATCACTTCAGAGAATATAAACCAGCCCATTCCTATGCGAAAAGATTTATCGACTTGGAGATTATAGGTACCATTCTCACTTTCATTGATAACTTGACCTATCCAGCCAAACACCATAAATATAATAATACCAAAACCTAATATTGCAAAAATTGTACCTACAACATTACCATGTAACGAACTAGCATAGCCACCTAGCAATGCGGCCATACCTATTGAACCGAGTATTGGCCAGTAACTGCCTCCTGGTACAAAATATTCTGCTCTTGATTGCATGAAATTCTCCTTTATAGCCCTGCTACGTCGGCTTTTTTAACTTTTAAAAAATTATACGATAAGGTTATGTTCTGTATGTCTTTACCTACTTTGCTATCCACAAAGAAACGTACTGGCATTTCAACGGGAACTTTAGGTTCAAACTTTTGGTTCTTGAAACAAAAGCACTCAATTTTTTGGAAGTGTGATGCAGCCTCTCCCGGTGCGACACTGGGAACGGCTTGACCAATCAGCGCTTTATCAGATCGATTCTCTGCGTAGTACATCATGGTGTACATCTTGCCTGGTACGATATCCATTTTTTTCGTCATCGGGTAAAACTTTACGGGAAACCCTGGTGAAGTTACGGCAAGAAAATCAACGGTTATTGTTCTGCTATTATCAACTGTTACTGTATCACCATCGTAAACAATCGATATATTACTGGTTCTACCATTAAGCCCTGTAATATCACAAAAAGTGTCGTAAAGAGGAACAAGTGCAAAGGCGAAAGCAAACATGGCAAACGGAGCTAATCCTAGTTTTATCCAGAATTTTTTACTGACGGGTTGTCTTTTGTCGCTCATAAATTCTCCGCTGTACTACTTAAATAGATAGTCAAAAGAAAAACACTTAAGGCAATAGCACCGATTATTATGGCGGTGACCCTTGCCCCTTTTCGTTGTTTTGCAAGTAACTCATCATCATCTAGCGACATTGTTATTATCTCAACTTAGTAACAATTATTTTTTGTATCATCATTAATACTTACCCAAGATGACTAGATTCAGCAAGAATCTGTTTTTTGCCAGGTGGTGTATCAAATGTGTGGTAAGGAGCAGGTGTTGCAACTGTCCATTCTAAGCCTTTAGCACTTTCCCATACTCTATTTTCTTTAATGACCTTACCGTTCCGAATACAGTCTACAACAATATAGGTTAATAGAATGAATGAGGCGCCAAACGCAAAGCCCCCGATGCTAGAAATCATATTGAAATCAGCGAACTGTAACGAATAGTCTGGGATACGACGTGGCATTCCAGCAAGACCTAAAAAATGTTGTGGGAAGAATAAAACATTTACCGCAATCACAGCCCACCAGAAATGAATTTTGGCTAAAGTCTCGTTGTACATACGACCGCACCACTTGGGTAACCAGTAAAATACAGCGGCGATGATTGAAAATAGAGCACCTGTTACTAGTACATAATGGAAGTGTGCCACCACAAAGTAAGTATCATGGTATTGAATATCCGCTGGTGCGATTCCCAGCATTAAACCTGACAAGCCACCTATAGTAAATAGAATGACGAAGGCAACAGCCCATAGCATGGGTGTTTCAAACGTCATTGACCCTCGCCACATGGTGGTTATCCAGTTGAATACTTTTACACCTGTGGGTATAGAAATCATAATTGTGGCGTACATAAAGTACATTTGCCCTGCGATGGGCATACCCGTTAAGAACATATGGTGCGCCCAGACTACAAATGATAGTAAGGCTATTGAGGCAGTAGCGTAAACCATCGAGCTATAACCAAATAAAGGCTTACGTGCAAAGGTTGGGATAATCTGTGAGACGATGCCAAATGCTGGAAGTATCATAATATAGACTTCAGGATGGCCAAAGAACCAGAAAATATGTTGGAATAAGACGGGGTCTCCACCACCTGCGGCATCAAAGAAGCTAGTACCAAAGTTACGATCCGTTAACATCATTGTCACCGCACCCGCCAATACTGGCATTGCCGCGATCAGCAAAAATGCAGTGATGAACCATGTCCACACGAACAAAGGCATATCCATTAGCTTCATATCAGGTGCGCGCATATTCATTATGGTTGCGATGACATTTATAGCACCCATAATGGATGAAAAGCCTAGCATGTGAATTGCAAAGATAAAGAAGTCAGTGCTATCAGGGGCGAATGTGGTAGAAAGAGGAGCGTAGAAAGTCCAACCAAATGCTGGTCCGCCACCTTCCATGAATAAGGTACTTAATAGCATGGCTCCTGCAAATGGCAGAATCCAAAAACTCCAATTATTCATCCTCGGTAGCGCCATATCTTTAGCGCCAATCATTAGCGGTATTTGCCAGTTAGCCAGACCTACGAAAGCAGGCATGATGGCACCAAATACCATGATCAGGCCGTGTAATGTTGTCATTTGGTTAAAGAAGTGCGGGTCAAAAAATTGCATTCCAGGCTGGAACAACTCGGCACGGATATACATTGCCATTGCGCCGCCAATAAGTAGCATAATGAAAGCAAACCAAATGTAAAGTGTGCCAATATCCTTATGGTTAGTGGTTTTTATCCAGCGTAGCAATCCTTTTTCTGGACCATGGGCATGGTCATCGTGGTGGTCGTCGTGAGATCCTTCTTGCGCATCAATCTCATCTTGTAAATCGGTTGTAGTTGTAGACATTATGAGAATCTCCTATCGTGCAGATTTGATGGTTGATGGTTGAACGATATCACCTGCGCTGTTACCCAGAGCATTGCGTTCAAAAGTAATTACAGCCGCTAAATCACTATCACTTAATTGTTTAGCAAAGGCTTGCATAGCGGTGCCTGCTTTTCCATTCATGACGATAGCAATGTGATCCTTTACATCGCCAGTAGAAAGAGGGCCGCCAGTAATCGCAGGAAACACACCAGGAATACCTTGGCCTGTTACGCCATGACAGCCAGCACAGCTAGTACTGTAGACTTTCTGACCTTGCGCCATTAAATCGGCTTTACTCCATTCTTTACCAGAGGCAGCCTCTGCTGCTTTCATGGCAGTTTTTTGCTCATTCATCCAAATGTTATAATCAGCTTCAGGTATTGCTTCAACTACGATTGGCATAAACCCGTGATCCTTGCCACATAGCTCGGCGCACTGACCTCTGTACACACCAGGTGTTTCAATCGTTGCCCAAGAATCATTAATAAATCCTGGGTTAGCATCTTGTTTTACGCCAAGGTCTCTAACCCACCAAGAATGAATTACATCATTTGAGGTCATTAAAAAGCGAATGCGTTTCCCTACCGGCAAAACAAGTCGGTTATCAACATCTAGTAAGTAGTTTTCGTGATCATTACGTTTCTCGCTATCTCGATAGCTTTCCTTGCTTCTGTTATTAATATTACTGAAAAAGCTGACACCTTCATCCATATATTCATATTGCCATTTCCACTGGTAGCCAGTAATTTTGACGGTCATATCGGCTTTTTCAGTATTTTCCAAGTCGATTAATACTTTGGTGGCAGGGAAAGCTATGGCGATGAGGATAGCTAATGGGACTAACGTCCAAATGAGTTCTACCGCAGTACTCTCGTGGAAGTTTGATGCTACAGCTCCTCTTGATTTACGGTGAAAAATCATTGACCAAATCATCACGCCAAAAACGAGAATAGCGATTCCGACACAAACCCAAAAAATAAGCATGTGCAAACCGTAAATATCACGACTTATGGGTGTAACACCAACAGGCAAGTTTAAGCCGTACTCTGCATGAGCTAGTTGTGGAAGTAGTAAAAATGAGAAAAATACAAATCTAAGAGGTTGAGATGAATGCCTAACACTGTTTAGTAAAATATTTAGTGCGGAAATAGCGTTGTTAGAAAATGAGCCCCGATGTTCTTTGAGTTTAATTGCTTGGGGGAAAAACCTTTTACCTAGCATACAGCCTCCTCTTTTATATGTCTCTTAAATACCTTAAGAAGGTATCTGAGATCTCCTAGTAGCACTAAATTTTTTCGTTTAAAGTAATATTAGAGCTTTCTAATATTACTTTAAAAAAATATCATTGATAAATATCAATATTTCTAATTTTTAGTTAGTCTACAGTCTCAAATTGATTATTGCTAGCATAAATTACTACTTAGTTTTCAAGGATAAGATTCTATCTTTGCATACAAAAAACTTATGACGACTTATGAAAGGTCATTATGAGTTGGCAGAGAACGTGTTAATATTTATTATCAATTTTTTTATAAACTAAGAGATTTTTGCAGGTCGAATATGGTAATTGATAATTCAACTATTTTACCTCTAATATCATTCTGCAAAGTCTTATCTAAGTAAGTTTACAACTATGAACAACAAGAAACCGTCATTATTATTTACAAGGGTATTAAGTCTTACCATCTTATTGGCTTTGGTTGTCATTGTATTGGGTGCCTATACACGATTATCAGATGCTGGTTTAGGATGCCCTGATTGGCCAGGTTGTTATGGGAAAATGCTTGTGCCTGACGTAGTAGAGTCGGATCAATTTAATAGGCCCCTTGAGCATGCCAAGGCTTGGAAAGAGATGATTCATCGCTACGTTGCTGGTTTATTGGGGCTTCTGATACTGGCTATCTTATTTATGGTCATCAAGGGTTTACCACAGAAAAAACAAACGATTAAAGTACCCCTGATATTGTTAGGAGTGGTTACTTTTCAAGCCTTGCTGGGAATGTGGACGGTTACTATGCTTCTTAGTCCAATTATCGTTTCTGCTCATTTAATGGGAGGAATGGCAACTTTGTCGTTGATATGGTGGCTCTATTTGAATCAAAAACAACGACCGACATTTAATGGGGCAGTATCAAGTCGTTTTAAGTCCCTAGCAGTTATTGGCTTGATTATTGTTGTAATACAAATTTTCCTGGGGGGGTGGACGAGTTCAAATTATGCTGCGCTCGCCTGTGGTGTTGATTTCCCTACCTGCGCAGGACAGTGGTGGCCAAAAATGAACTTTGCTAGTGGTTTTGATATTAGCCACACATCAGGAATTAATTATGAGTTTGGTATTTTAGATAGTCCTGCAAGAACCGCTATTCAATTTGTACACAGAGTAGGTGCGTTAATTGTATTTGTCTACCTAATCAGTTTTTCAGTATACCTGATGAAAAAAGGTTTGAAGGTTTTAGCAGGTATCCTGACATTAATTTTACTATTGCAAGTTAGTTTGGGTATATTGAATGTCGTTTTAGCGTTGCCTCTCTTTATTGCAGTGCTACATAATTTAGTTGCGGCTTTATTACTATTAACTGTTGTTTCGATAAACCACCTGGTATTTAAGCATAGGTATTAATAGTATGATGGATTGTCATTTATGTTATACATCACGCGCATTTTTTATATTAAGTTAGGATCCCCAAATGGATAGAGGAAAAAAATCGTTTTTAGGCTTATTGGCTGTATTTGTTACGCCCGTTTTATTGGGGGCATTATTGTTTTTTAATCTCGACAGATTAGGTTTTGACAAAGGCAGTGTGAATTATGGCCTTTTGATTCAGCCTGCATTTCCCGCCAAAGTAGAAGATTTAATGAAGGATGGAACGATAGCAGATAGGAAGCAAACATTGTCCAAAAAATGGACAATGCTTTATGTCGAAACGGGCGACTGCGATGTTGCTTGTCAAGCTCGTTTAAAGTTGATTAAACGTGTTAGAATATTAATGAATGAAAAGATGCGTCGAGTACGAACTACATTTGTTGCCAGTGAAGCTGTTACCAAAGCGGTGGATAAATATTTGTTTTATGATCTTGTATTAACGCATACGGATGTGGCTACATCCACTTTTCTTAAACAGTTACCAGACTTAGATAAGAAACCGATTTACCTATTAGACCCTCTTGGTAATTTAATGATGTACTACCCGCAAGAGCAGCCAGATATTAAGAAAATGATTAAAGATTTATTGAAACTTCTTAAGTATTCGCGGATAGGATAGATAATGAGTGATACTTCCTCCACATCCACAGCACCTACTGTTTATGATTACTTAACACTTTGTAAAGTTAAGGTGGTGGCTCTCATTATGTTAACTGCAGTTGTAGGCATGTATCTTTCGACACCTGAATTACCGCCCCTAAAAATCGTGATACTCGCCTCAATTGGTATTGCGCTTTCAGCTTCATCTGCGGCTGTTTTTAATCACATTATTGATCAAAAGATAGATGTAGAGATGGCAAGGACAAAGAAAAGGCCTTTACCTGAAGGCAAAATAACCCCTGCGTTAGCGCTAAAGTTTGGCTTGGTCATAGGTGTAATCGGTATTGGTATATTGGCGCTCTGGGTGAATATGCTAACAGCAATACTTACCTTGCTGGCTTTAATCGGTTACGCCGTTTTTTACACCATGTATTTAAAGCGAGCGACACCTCAGAACATCGTAATCGGTGGTGCAGCAGGTGCAGCACCTCCTTTACTAGGTTGGACAGCCGTTACAAATTCAATTGAGTTAGGCGCTTTGTTGTTATTCTCAATCATATTTATTTGGACACCACCACATTTTTGGGCACTAGCGATTCATCGCCAAAAAGAATACGCCAAAGTTGATATTCCCATGCTGCCAGTTACCCATGGCCATTATTTCACAAGGATTCAAATACTACTTTATACGATCTTACTGATTGTTATTACTGTAGTGCCATACTTAGTTGGCATGAGTGGCCTGATTTACTTAGTCGGCGCACTCGTTTTAGGTTTTGGCTTTTTATACTATGCTATTCAACTATTGAGATTACCTGAGGACAAGAGTTTACCAATGCGTACCTTTGGTTATTCAATTAATTACTTAATGATTTTATTTATCGTTTTATTGGTTGATCATTACTACTTGATTCGTCTGGCATAATTTTGGATTTTTAAGGCTTTAATATGGAATTTTTGAAAGTTATAAAAAGCGTCTTGTCGGCGATGATAGGTGTTCAAAATAAGAAAAACTTGGTAGAGGACTTTTCTAAAACTAGCGCGACACCATTTATTATCGCTGGGATTATGATGACTTTGTTATTTATTCTAGCGGTGTGGGCTGTTGTTCAAATTGCTCTACCTGATTAAATTAACCGAAGTTAATTTGATTTTAATAATCTTGTAATATACGAATAAATAAAGATAAATCATTAATTTAAGTTAAGCGATACACTTAAATTAGCAGTTTACCGTTCATGTCCTTTTTATTGCTTTAGATCAAAAATTAGAAGACTAAATAGTTTTCTATTTGACTTTTATCAAAATTAAAGTCATAACACAATAATAGAGGTTTTGTGTGTCATCGCTTGGTTTGGCGTTGTAACAAAAGCTGTGATCGTTACACATCTATGAAGTAGAAGCAAAATAATAAAAACCTGCTTCAATTAGCTAGGTACCAAAAAGGAGGTTAGAATGGCTGTTGCACAACAAGATATTCTTCACGAGGAAGAGAAATTCGATTATTCTGAAAAAATCGAAATACGAAAAATAGATAGTAGTGCACCTATGCGCTGGTTAAGCAAAGGCATTAGTGATTTTAAAGTCTCACCTATGTTGAGTTTAAGTTACGGCATTTTATATGCTGCAATAGGGCTTCTCTTAATTTGGTTAACCTATAAAAACCCCATTTATACCTTCGGAATGGTTACCGTATTTTACTTGGTAGGCCCTATTATTGCCGTTGGTTTGTATTGTATGAGCAGACATATTGAGGCAGGCGTCAAACCCAGTTTTAATCAGGGCTGTAGAGCCATGTGTTATAACCCAGTGGGAATAGTGGGCTTCTCAATTGTTATCGGCATGTTAATTGTTTTCTGGACAATTATTACCGCAGCTTTGTTTGCAGTTTATTTTGGAAGCATGACAATTACGGATGGTTTCTTTGATACTTTAATGGCAAATAAACAAGTTGTACCTTTTGCTGGCTTGTTGACAATTATTGGTCTGTTCTTTGCTGTTATTTGTTTCATGTTAAGTGTTATTTCAATACCTTTGATGACACATCGAAAGGTAGATATTGTTACTGCTATGGTTACCAGCGTTAGAGCGGTAAAAAAGAACCCAGTTGTAATGTTTACATGGGCATTTGCTATAGTCGCACTGATCGGGCTAGGTTTTGCCTTTGCTTTTGTTGGTGTTGCAATCACTTTGCCGATAGTGGGTCATGCGAGTTGGCATGCCTATAGAGAGCTAGTAATTGATGATCGAATTATGACTGTTGATGATTGTGATCTTCCAGTATTTCCTTTTATGAAAGGAAAGCTAAAATAAACTGTTTAAAACAGTCTTTCAATAAAAAAACACCCGTTGATGGGTGTTTTTTTATTCTAAAATTTAATTAAGTAAGTACTGCTGATTTGAAAAAAGCATCGAGAGCTCTGCATAAATTCTAGTATCATTTTTTAAACAACAAAAACGAGCTATCATTCAAGTGGGGGGTGTACTTTAAGGGATCTCTGATCATCCATAAGCCATAGTTTCTTGTATAAAACAATACTGCTATTTGTTACCAAATTAAGGTGAACTTTGCGCCACCCAAGTTCGAGCTTGAACAAACTACCTCTCCCTTGTGTTGAAGCATTACTCTTTTCACAATAGATAAACCAATACCATACCCATCTAACGATCCACTGCTCTTGTGGCGTTGCCGACTTCCATCAAGTCTTAAGAAGGGTTTAAAGATTCTTTCTCTATTCTCTCTTATAATGCCAATGCCATTATCTTCAATGATTATGCTCGATTGGCTATTATTAACAGTAGCGGTTACTTTTAATAAGGGATTATTTTTATCAGCAAAATTAACAGCATTTTCTAGTAAATTATTGAATGCACGACTTAACAAAAACTCATCAAAAACTGCTTCGATTTTATCATTACAAGTTAGTTTGATTTCTAAATCAGGGTGATATTCAGAAAACTCTTCTAATTCTTTCTCAAGCCAAGGATTTAGTTGATGACTTTCAAGGTTTAAAGTTTGAGATGTTTGTAATCTCGTATAGCTTAATAGCTCATTTACTAACTTCTCTAAAGCGACAATATTACTTTCAATTTTTTGGGTATACTTTTCTTTCTCTAGATCACTTGTACTGGTTTTTTGTAATTCCAAAGCGTAGTGCAGCCGAGACAAAGGTGTTTTAAGCTCATGTGATACCGCATTGGTTAATTCGGTGTCCATTAATTAAGCCCTGAATCCGATCAGCCATGTCATTAACTGAATTAGCAATAGGAAATAAAGCAGAGTTTTTAGAAAGCTTGATGCGTTGGTCAAGCTTGCCGCCACCAAATTCCTTAGACACGCGTCTCACTTTTCTAAATTCAGTTTTAAATAAATAAATCCAAATAAGGGCACCTACGGCGAGTAACAAAGCAGGAACGATAAAAGATAATAGATTGATATAAC
>CAYTRF010000008.1:0-9956 GCA_964440065.1 uncultured Cocleimonas sp.
GCTACAGCACCAAAATGAGAAGAGGATAAGGCTATACACAAATGGTTTGGTGTAAATTCTTTGTTTGTAGTTATTTTCCAGCAGGAAATATTGTCGGTGCTAGGCCGTTTTAATGGGTAAAACAGCACCTGTTAAATAATGAAAAAAACAGTGAGTTGAGCAACACACAATAATTATTCTTGCGCCATTCTAGCTGCTTCATTGACATCAACACTCACCAAACGTGAAACCCCCGCTTCGCGCATGGTAACACCAATTAAATTATCTGCCATCTCCATGGTGGTTTTATTATGGGTGATGAAAATGAATTGAACCTGTTCGGACATCTTTTTAACCAGCGCACAAAAACGTCCCACATTGGCTTCATCTAAAGGTGCATCAACCTCATCCAACATACAAAATGGCGCAGGATTTAATTCGAAGATAGCAAAAACTAATGCCACCGCCGTCAATGCCTTCTCACCACCAGACATTAAGTGAATACTTGATATTCGCTTCCCAGGTGGTTGCGCCATAATCGAAATACCCGTTGTGAGTAGGTCATCCCCTGTCAACTCAAGATAAGCTTTACCGCCACCAAATAACTGTGGGAACATCTCTTGAATACGAACATTTACTTTTTCAAACGTTTCTTTAAATTTGCTACGGGTATCCTTATCAATCTTGGCAATGGCACTTTCTAAGGTTTCTAGGGCTTCAACCAAATCATCATTTTGTTGATCAAGATAAACTTTACGCTCGCTTTGGGTTTTGTACTCATCAATCGCTGCAAGGTTGATAGCACCGAGCCGCGCCACTTGCTGTTGGACTTTTTCTAAAGCGTGTTGTTGAGAACTTAAACTTAAGCCCTCTGCCATATTTTCATTAAGCTCTTTGAAGTCAAACTCAGTCTGGCTGAATTGCTCTTTGAGAGTTTCTTCGCGAACACTGACTTCTTGCCATTCTAATTTTAACTCTTCGAGTTTAGTGCGGTAGTTTTCGACTTCTTGCTCGGCTTGATGTCTGTTTTTCTCTAGTTCACGAACTGTATTATCAATTTTTTGTAGTTCATTACGTGCTTCTGCTAATTCTTTTTCTACATTTTTACGACGCTCTAATTGCTCGTTTAATTGAGTTTGTAATTCATCGGGGTTTTCAAAAGATTCGGATGAATTTTGTTCAATAAGATTTGCTTTACGACTTTGTAACTGCTCCAATCTTCCTTGAAAACGATCAAGTTGTTGCTGTGCACTTTGTTTATTGGCACGGAGTGTTTCAACTTGTAATTGCGTTTGTTGTGTAATATCACGATGTTGCTGAGTCTGGCTTCGAAGCGTGTTTACTGTTTCTTGAAAAGGTGCATCTTTTCCTTCAAGGTCAGTTTTTTCAGCTTCTAATGTTTCTAATAAACTTAACGATTCATTACGCAAATGAGTGGCACTTTTATGCGCATCCTGCTCACTTTGATGACGTAATTCCAAATCAGCAATCTCAAGCAAAATACGCTGCTGATTTGATTCGGTCTGCTTAATGCGGTTTTCGGTAGTAGAAATTAATGACTGCGCCTGAGATTCTTCGCGATGTAATTGATTTAATTCACTTTGCTGTTGTGATTGTAGCTCTTCTTGTTCCTTAAGCTTCTCACGACCTTTTTCTTGAGCGGCTTCATTATCTTCAATAGATTTTTTTAGCTGTTCAATTTCTTGTTGGGTTTCTTCAATCTCTTTTTGACGAGCCAAAACGCCATCACGCTGATTGGCTTTTGTAGATGACTGAATTTTTAACCAGTTAGCTCCCAAGATAATGCCATCTTTAGTGATAATGGTTTTATTCGAATCTAATGTACTTTGTAAACGGATTGCATCACTAATATTTTCAGCACAAATAAAACTTGAAAGTAGGGTGCGTAAAGAGTCTGGTGAAGTCACTTTTTCTGCAAGTGAATTACTCTCAGGTGTTGCACTCAGTTTACTGTCGATGATAAACGATGCAGAAACATCAGGAGCATCTTGTATAAATTGCTCTAGCTGATCATAAGACCCCAGCTGTCTTGATTCTAATAAATCACCCAAAACAGTTTCTAGCGCTTTTTCCCAACCTGCTTCTACTTGAATGGACTCTGCAAGCGTTGTGGTATTTTCAAGATTGTGTCTGCCCAGCCATTGCTTTAGTTGTTTGGCTGACTTGCCTTTATCTTGGTTTAGCCCCGCTTTTTGTAAAACTTCTAAAGAGGACAGTTTTCCATTTAAAGATTGCAAACGAGAACGCACATCTTGCAAGGCCTGTTGTGATTCTCGGTTTTTATCACGTAATGTTTGAACAGAGGTTTTGTTATCGTCAAAATATTGTTTTGCTGACTGGTGCTTTTCTTGCACCTCAGCCAGTGTTTTTTCCTGCTGAGCAAGTTCGACTTTATGCGAGCTGGTATTAAAAACACCTTTATCAGTTTGCAATGCCAATAATCGACTGGCAATGTGTTGAACCTGCCCTTCTAACTGCTCCATGCGCGCACGTTCAACTTGCGCTTGTTGTGCGGGTTTTGCGATGCGCTGTTGCAGGCTGTTCCACGATTGTTGCCACGTTGATAAGGCTTGCTCTGCTTCACTAAGCTCAGCGGTGGATTTTTCGAGTGTGCCACGTTGTGCTTCTAATTGTGGTTCTAACTCGGTTAGCTTTTGATTGGCGCTTCCAAGCTGGGCTTTATCATCATCGGCGTGTTGATTGGCGGATTTTAACTCTTCTTCTAGTTGCTCTAAATCACGTTGGTAACGAACTTCCAATTCTTTTTGATGTTGGATGGTTTGTTCTAATCGCGAAATTTCAGAGCCCGCCTGATAAAAATCTGCCTGAACATTGTTAAAGGTACTATTCGCTTCAGTATGCGCTTCACGTTGGGCTTCGATTTTATTTTCTAAAGAGCGTTGTTCAGCTAGCTTTGCCTGATGTGTTGTGGCATTTTCATTGATCACATCTTGGCGTTGAATAATGTCTTGTTTAACCTGATTTAAACGCAATAAAATTAACTCGGCGCTAATGCGTCGTTCGGACTCTTTAAAGGTTTTAAACTTTTCAGCAGCTTTGGCTTGTCGATCTAAATGGGCCAACTGTTTTTCCATTTCTTCGCGTAAATCACTGAGGCGATCAAGATTTTCTCGGGTGTGGCGAATGCGTGTTTCCGTTTCACGACGACGTTCTTTGTATTTTGAAATGCCTGCCGCTTCTTCAACGGTGCTGCGCAATTCTTCAGGCTTGGCTTCAATTAAGCGAGCAATCATGCCTTGCTCAATAATCGCATAACTACGAGGCCCTAGACCTGTGCCTAGGAAAATATCAGTAATATCACGACGACGACAGCGTGTGCCATTAAGAAAATATTTAGATTGACCGTCACGATGAATTTGACGCTTGATACCAATCTCAGTGAATTTGGCATATTCGCCACCTAAAGTACCATCGGTATTATCAAATAATAATTCAATAGAAGCTTGCCCAATGGGTTTGCGCGAGGATGAGCCATTGAAAATAACGTCATCCATAGACGCACCACGAAGATGTTTCGCAGAGCTTTCACCCATAACCCAGCGCACTGCATCAATAACATTCGATTTGCCACATCCATTAGGCCCAACAATGCCAGTGAGATTGCTGCGCATGTCGATAGTCGTGGGGTCTACAAAGGACTTAAAGCCAGCGATTTTTATTTTACTAAGACGCATTAATCCTTTGATAGTGGGGTGAATAGGGGAAAGCTTATGATAGGTAAAGTAGTGGTTTGACGCAAGGTGCTGTTAAACTCTTTTCTAACCTTATAAAGTTTTTAACTTGTTCGAAGATCACCTTTTTTAGGTGAGCGACTCCCTCCCGTATTGGTTTTATTTTTAGAGCTATTACGCGAGTTCTTTTTTGATTTTGCATAGCCGTGTTTATTATTACCAGTATTGTTCCCCGAGTTTGTTCGTTTCTTATTTTTTGGTTTATTCTTAAAAGCTTTTTTGGGCTTGTCGTTGGGTTTAGTAACAGGTACATCGTGATCTGGTTCAAAACCATCGATAAGGATTCGGTCTAATTTATTCTTTATAAGGTTTTCAATATCGCGTAGTTGTTTAAACTCATCAGCACTAACTAATGACACGGCTTGCCCTTTTTGACCCGCGCGACCTGTGCGACCGATTCGATGCACATAATCCTCAGGTACATTAGGTAAATCAAAATTAACCACTTGTGGAAGTTGATTGATATCTATGCCACGGGCAGCAATGTCAGTGGCGACCATCACTTGAGACTTTCCTGATTTAAAATCTTGCAAGGCACGAGTGCGTTGGTTTTGGCTTTTATTGCCGTGAATAGCGATTGCAGGAATACCTTTATTTGATAGCTGACGACAAAGCCTGTCTGCACCATGTTTTGTGCGACTAAATACTAAAACTTGGGTCCATCGGTTTTCTTCAATTAAATGGGCAAGAAGAGCAGATTTTTGTTTCTTATCAACAGGGTGAATCCATTGCCTTACTGATTCGACTGTGGTGTTGCGCGGGCTAACAGAAATCTCCACGGGATTGTTAATCATGCCTTTGGCGAGTGTTCGAATCTCTTTTGAGAAAGTTGCTGAGAACATCAGGTTCTGACGCTTCTTAGGCAGTAGGTTTACAATTTTTCGAATATCGTGGATAAAACCCATGTCTAACATACGGTCAGCTTCATCCAAAACTAGCACTTCTAAATGATCAAAGAAAACCGCTTTTTGTTGATGTAAATCCATTAAACGTCCAGGAGTGGCAACCAATATATCAACACCACGATGTAGGCGTTTAATTTGTGGATTGATTTTTACTCCCCCAAAAACCACCGTGGAATAGAGATTTAATTGTTTTCCGTACGTTTTAACGCTTTCTTCTACCTGTGCTGCAAGCTCCCTTGTTGGTGTGAGAATCAAAGCACGTGCTTGGCGTGATTTTGGTCTTGGACCTTTGGATAAATTCTCTAAAATAGGTAAGGTAAAGCCAGCGGTTTTACCCGTGCCTGTTTGTGCCGCTGCCATTACATCTTTGCCTTTTAAAATGGCAGGAATGGCTTGTTCCTGAATGGGGGAGGGCTTGTCATAGCCTTGCTTTTTTACGGCTTTTAGGATGGACTCGGAAAGCCCTAGATTGGAAAAACTCATACACTCTATTCTTGCTGATTTGTTTCAATCGCGAGAGATTACAGTAATTTCAACAGGATTGTTGTTTTTTCATAAACCAAAAGAATATTTGCTAACAAAAAAGCAGGTGCTTAACGAGCACCTGCTTTTTCAAAATTGCTGTTATTTTCTTTTGTCACTGACTCGTGCAAAGATCTCGTAACAGCATTTATAGGAGAGCTACGTGAAAATCCTTCCATTTCTAATAACAATGGATGTTCCATCGAACTTGGTTAACTGGAATCCAGCAAATTGCTCATTAAACGAAATAGAATAATCTCTCAGTAAACCAATCGCTTGTTGCTCACCCGTGATTAATCCCTCAATACCATCAGAACGATAATGAACGCCGGCGGCATCACGAGCTAAGGTGATATTTGAAGCTAATTTATTAATCTCCCCACCGAGTGTGAGAGTTTCACCACCTGTATATGCCTGCTTAACAGTGCCTCCAGAGGTAATTTCTTCAGGGCTGGAAATTAATGCAGACTCATCAAACAGTGCCTTCAATACCGTTGTACATGCACCTGCAACTGTAGCGTGTCCAGCTGGATATGATGGGTGAGTTGGCGAACCTTCAATATATGCCATGGGTAGGAAGTGGTTCCCTGTAGTTGAAGCAGTTTGTGCAATCGCAGCAGAGTTTAGAATCTCTGAGTGGATTTCGTAGTCACGATTATTAACTATTTTATGGTGTATTTTACCGCCAAATTCTTCTGGGCGTAAACGACGATGTACTTGCCATTTATGATACCAAGCACCTTGTAAACTAAGATTGGCTGCCTGTGTTACTAGGTCTAATACCATTGGGCCACCAAAAGTGGTGAACGGGCTCTCATTTGGAAGCGATAGATACGGATTATTACTATCAAATGGTCCGCCAGAGCCAAGGATAATGAGAGCGGCGTTAAAGTATGCTTGGAACAAAGCATCGCCATGTGCGTATTCTCCCAAAGTACGGTTACTATGAATGTAACGTAAACCTGCAGGATTAGCAGTTGCTGTTTCAGTGACAGCTCCATTTTGAACAGCGAGCCATGTTGAATTATCCACCATGAAATCTTCAATATTTGCTGAATATCTTTGCTCAATTAGGCTTGGACCATAAGGTATATCTTTTATTAAAAACTGACTGACGTAATTACCCGTTAGGTCAGCTGGTGTTTCCCCTCGAAAGATAGTGTCAACGGTAACCTGCCCACCTTGTTTTGGCCCAACTGTTTTTGAAAAATTATTTAAATCAGTGATAGCATTTGCAATTCCCGAATCACTACCGTAGTCATTAAAATCCACATCTCGTGTTAGTGCTAACCAATATAGTTCGCCCATTTCAGCAGCAGTGGTTTTACCACGAAACGTTGGAGCTTTTGGCATACGTGTAGCAAAACCATCAGTTCCTACTAATGGAACACGATATGTTCCTTGTGGGTTTTCTAATTTTCGGGTTGCACCTGACGCAAGATTAATAGCATTAAAATGGGATTGTCTTTGGGTTCTTGTTGCCCTAATGAGCTTACGATATTCATTAGGGTCTACTTCACCAAACTGATTGTGTGGTAAGGTCTTCGTGAAACTTCCATAGTAGTTATCATTTCGGTAACGACGCTCGTCATTATTCCGTTTTTGCTTGGGTAGACTAGTCGCATGTCTAAATTCATTTAATGCTGCTTTGTTTCGTACATTGCGCACCTTTGATGCACGTCTTCTAGCTGAATTACCATTACCTGATGGATGATTAGCTTTTGCCTCAGATGCACTCAGCAGTGCAACTGCAGGAATGGCTGTCGTAATAACAGCACTTGCTACTCCCGATGTTGAACGTAACATGAAGGTGCGACGCGAACGGTTATGCTCTTTTGATGTTGTTTTATTACCGTTTTCCTTTTTCTTATCTGACATTACATACTCCTTGTGTTTTGTAGTTAAAACTATAGAAATAATTTAATACTCATTATTCCTGTATAAAATAATATCAAGATGTAAAAAAAAATATATCACCCATATGGGTAGTTTTGCAGATAAGCCTTATTGATTTTATGAATGACAAAAAGTAGCAGCCAAGCGAAGCGAGACAAAGTTGGAGCGACAGCGACGACTACCCGTAGGGCGAAATGAAATGTAGTAAAAAGTGGGGGGTGGTGTGTTGCTTTTGGAGCGCCCTAGGCGCAAAAAGTATGCATAGACTTGCAAAGCAAGGCGGAGTAGTGGTTGAAGCAAGGAAAGAATATCGATAGGGATCCATACAAAAAGTAGTAAAAAGTGGGGGGGTGTGCTTTCATTATCCCTTTTAAACTAAATGAGACCTTTGCACGAATCAGATGACGAGTAAAAATGACTAAAATTTCACTGCTTTTCGTTGGAAAACTTGCTAATAACCCGTTATTAGCTTCATTTCCCGTCTCAATCAGTAAAGTTTTAGCCCATTTTTCTTTCGCCACTGACTCGTGCAAAGGTCTCTAAATATAGTATTTTTATGAAAATTTGGGTAGATGCAGATGCTTGTCCAGTAGTGATTAAAGAAATTCTATTTCGTGCCGCGAATCGTAAGGAAATTCAAGTAACATTAGTGGCAAATCATCAAATGTCTATTCCAAAGTCTCAGTATATCCATTTTATGCAAGTGCCTGCTGGTTTTGATGTGGCGGACAATGAAATTGTTAAACGCATTGAAAAAGGTGATTTGGTAATTACAGGTGATATTCCATTGGCATCTGAAGTGATTGATGAGGGTGGGCAGGCACTGAATCCACGCGGTGAAATGTACACCACAGAAAATATCAAACAGCGCCTAAATATGCGTGATTTTATGGAAACCATGAGAGGCAGCGGTGTGGAAATGGGTGGCGGACCGCCACCTTTGAATCAAAAAGACAGACAAAATTTTGCTAATCATTTAGATCGGTTATTAGCGGGAATATAAAGAGTATGAATACAAAGTCACATTGGAAAAATATTTACACCAAGAAAAACTCGCAGAAAGTCAGCTGGTTTCAGGAGCATGCAAATAATTCACTTCGTATTATTCAAGAGCATGAATCTAACAAAAATGCATAACTTATTGATGTAGGTGCGGGCGCGTCTGTTTTGGTCGATAACTTACTAACAGCGGATTATCACAATATTGATGTATTGGATATTTCACAAGAAGCTTTGGATATTGCGAAGCAAAGGTTAGGTGAAAAAGCAGATCAAATAAATTGGCATTTTGCGAATATATTAGAAACAAATTTACCCAAACATCGATCGATGTTTGGCATGATCGCGCTGTATTTCATTTTCTGACCGATGCTGATGCACGTAAGCAATACGTTAAGCAAGTTTTTAATGCCTTAAAACCGGGTGGATAGGTGATTGTTTCTACTTTTGGACCTGATGGTCCGTTACAGTGTAGTGGTTTACCTATCGTGCGATACGACCATGAAAGTTTGCATAATGAGTTTGGTGCAGCTTTTACTTTGCTATAACATGGTGATGAGGATCACCTAATCACCTGATGGCTCTATACAAAAATTTGTTTATTGAGACCTTTGCACGAATCAGGTGACGAGTAAAAATGGTTGAAATTCCACTGCTTTTCGTTAGAAAACTTGCTAATAACCCGTTATTAGCTTCATTTCCTGCCTCAATCAGTGAAATCTCACCCGATTTTTCTTTCGCCACTGACTCGTGCAAAGATCTCTTATTGTTATTGTCGCTTGCGGGAGAACTAGAATAAATCCTGTGCTGTCTGTTTGCCTACATTAATGAATTTTTCAATATATGAAATATTTCGATCATTATGATGCATGGCTAAGTAAAGTTTAGTATGAATACCTTTTTTGCCTAACTTTAACGTTTTAAGCCCTATTTTTTGATGATTTCGATCACGATAGTAATTGGCTAGCCATTCGTGTAGTACGCATACTCCACGATTTAATGACACCATTTGTACCATCAAATCAATAGACTCTATTTCTTTTAGTTTGGCAGGCTTTAGGCAAGCAGGGATAAGAAATTGGGTCATAATATCCATGCGTGACAATGGAATAGGGAAGCAGAGAAGAGTTTCTTTTGAAAGTTGTTTTGCTTGTATGATTTTTGATTCTGCCAAATGGTGCTGTTTTGAAATTAATAAGACCAAATCATAATCAGCAATGGTTTCGTAGTGAATTTTACTGTTTTTTTCATAGTCTGGTGTTACTAAAATATCAATGTGATGATTCAATAAGCCTTCTAGCCCTGAAAATTGAAATTTATTCACGATGTCGATTTCTACCTCAGGTAATTTTTGCAAAAAATCGCCCACAACAAGGTTTAACCACTTAGAACAAGGGTAACATTCCACGCCGATACGTAAAATACCCTGCTTCCCCTCACCGTAAGCTTTAAGTGTTTCCTCGGCTTGTTGTAATACAGGCAATACCTGCTGTGCCACTTGAAGCAATAACTCACCTGCTTGGGTCAGTCTTAATAATCGCCCTTCTTTTTGCCACAAACTGACATTCAGTTTCTTTTCTAAATAACGAATCTGATGCGATAGGGCGGACTGGCTTAGGCATAGAGCATTGGCAGCCTCTGTAAGTGTGCCGTGCTGATTTAATGCCAGTAGAATTTTAAGATGGCTATGCTCAATCATGAGATATTTTCATAGATTAATGGGAAATCATCATTATTACTCACTTGTTGATTTTAATACAATGCTCTGTACTTAAAAACACAAAGAAAAATGGAGCATTAAATGGTTACAACACATAGCTTAGGATTTCCTCGAATAGGAAAAAAGCGCGAATTAAAATTTGCTTTAGAAAAATATTGGCGA
>CAYTRF010000008.1:10008-12358 GCA_964440065.1 uncultured Cocleimonas sp.
AACTGGCAGCTTCAATCAGAGCTAGATTTAGTCCCTGTTGGTGATTTTTCTTTTTACGACCAAGTCTTGGATACTAGTTTTATGCTGGGGAATATTCCATCACGTGTTAATCAGTTAGAAAGTGACCAGAAAGATAATAACTTTAAAAACTATTTTCGGGTAGCAAGAGGAAGATCAGGCGTGGATGAGTCTAACTGTTCTTGCATTAGTGCGGGGGAGATGACCAAATGGTTTGATACAAATTATCATTACATTGTGCCTGAATTTGTGGAAAACACTGATTTTTCTCTTGATGCCAGCCGATTGATTGAACAAATAAAAGAGACTAAGGCACAGGGGGTTACGCCAAAACCTGTGATTGTCGGCCCAGTAACGTACTTGTGGTTAGGTAAAGAAAAAGATGGTTCGAATAAATTAGATTTACTAGAGAATTTATTGGCTATCTATTCGCAGTTGTTAGAGTCATTAGATCAGGCGGGTATTGAATGGGTGCAGTTTGATGAACCAATTTTGGTCACCGAGTTATCTCAAGAATGGCAACATGCTTTAAGGAAAACCTATTTTCAGTTAACTAATAGCCCAGTAAAAATATTATTGGCGACTTACTTTGGTGAGCTACAAGAAAATCTACAACTTGCTTGTGAGTTGCCAATAGCGGGATTACACCTTGACGCAATCAATGCAAAAAGTGAAGTTTTAAAAGTGATTGATTGGTTGCCTCTTCATAAAATATTGTCCTTAGGTGTTATCAATGGACGAAATATTTGGAAAACAGACCTAATTGAAACGTTAGATTGGTTAGAGCCATTGCATGAACGATTGCAAGAGCGCTTATGGCTTGCGCCCTCATGCTCCTTACTGCATGTGCCTGTTGATTTGGCAAGTGAGGAGAACGAGGAGAATTTAGATGATGAGATCAAATCATGGTTGTCTTTCGCCTTACAAAAAGTTGATGAGTTAGCTGTTTTAGCGAATGCGTTGAATCATGGGCGCGAAAGTGTTAAGGCGCAGTTAACTGTAAATAGTGATGCTCTAAATGCTCGGAAAAATTCCAGTCGTGTACATGATCAAGAAGTTAAAGAGCGTGTTAATTTAGACGGGTTGTTTTTAGATAGTCGCCAATCTGATTATCAAACACGGTCGGAGTTACAGGATAAAAAGTTTAATCTGCCTTTGTATCCAACCACAACAATTGGTTCGTTTCCTCAAACTAAAGAAATTAGACAAGTACGCCGAGATTTTAAAAACAAAGTTATATCAGAGGAAGTTTATCGTGCCCAAATGGAGAAAGAAATCCAATTGTGCGTGAAGGAACAAGAAGATTTAGGCTTGGACGTATTTGTACACGGTGAACCAGAACGTAATGACATGGTTGAATACTTTGGTGAGCAACTTAAAGGTTATGCTTTTTCTCAGTTTGGTTGGGTGCAGTCGTATGGTTCTCGCTGTGTCAAGCCACCGATTATTTTTGGCGATATTTCACGTCCCAAAGCGATGACCGTTGAGTGGGCTAAATATGCCCAAACTTTAACGGATAAACCAATGAAAGGCATGTTGACAGGGCCTGTAACCATTCTAAATTGGTCATTTGTCCGTGATGATCAACCACGATCTGATACTTGCTTACAATTAGCTTTTGCGATTCGTGATGAGGTTTTAGATTTAGAAGCGGCAGGTATTCAAATCATCCAAATTGATGAAGCCGCCTTGCGAGAAGGTTTACCCCTTAGGAAGTCACAATGGCAATCTTATTTAGATTGGGCGATTAAATCCTTTCGAATCACTGCAAACGGGGTGAAGGACGAAACGCAAATTCATACTCATATGTGTTATTCCGAGTTCAACGACATTATTTCGTCAATTGCAGATATGGATGCAGATGTAATCACCATCGAAACATCGCGTTCCGATATGGAGTTACTGGATGTATTTGATAAATTTCAATATCCAAATGAAATTGGTCCTGGTGTTTATGATATTCATTCACCGAATATCCCATCGGTTGATTCAATGGTGAGCTTAATGCAAAAAGCGAGTCAGAGAATTCCTGCAAAACGTTTATGGGTTAATCCTGATTGCGGGTTAAAAACTCGAACGTGGGATGAAGTGCGACCAGCATTGGTGAATATGGTGGCAGCGAGTAAGCAGTTATCCGCTAAGTTATAGAGGTAAAACTAAGATAAGATGTTCTGGCTTCTGAATTAGAAGCCGGAACAGACTTTTCTAAATTTTTTCTAGATCAGTAATTGCCGCCTTAATGTGAGTAGTAGCAAGTTCTGCCATTTCCTTCACAATTTCATTACTCTCAAGTCCAAGAACTGGCTCTGGCGCCATAAAATGAAAAATAGTA
>CAYTRF010000009.1:0-12249 GCA_964440065.1 uncultured Cocleimonas sp.
ATAATAAAGCTGATCGATTCCTTTACTAAAGGCCTCACTATTTTCATTCTCAACTAATAAACCATTCTCACCATGTTTAATAATTTCACGAGGCCCCGTTGGGCAATCCGTCGCGACTACAGGGCACTCTAAAGCCAGCGCCTCAATTAAAACCATAGGAAAGGCTTCGGTACGACTCGACAAAGTCAAAAATTTTGCTCCCGCTAAATAAGGAAATGGGTTACTCACCGTTCCTATAAAATGTACCTTGTTTTTAAGACCTAGTGTAGCAACTTGCTTTTCAAGATCAGGTCGTAACGCACCATCACCTACAATCAATAAATCACACTCTTGCTGCATTTTACTACTAGCATAAGCATCAATAAGAAGATCATATCGCTTGACCTCATGGAAACGCCCTAAGGCCATAATATAAGGTTTAGCATGTATATGGGGCTTGTTAACCTGTGCTGCTACCGCTTCTGGATCTACGGGGTTATATATTCTTGATACATTTTTCAAGCCAAAATCAGATTGTAAAATACCAACAACATCATCAGACACTGCAATAATATTTTTAACGCGGTGATAAGTCAGCTTTACCAATAGATTTTCAAAAAAACTTAATTCTCGTGGATTGCAATGTACTGACAGCGCTGCATTAGGAAATGCCATCGCTGTTGGAAAGTTGGCGGTTTCCATAAAACCATAGACCGTGTCGAAGTCCTTTTCTTTGATAAGCTTTTTTAACTTATAGGCTCGCTTAAAAACATTAAAAACTTTGCCAACTAGGTGGTTTTTTTCAGGGCAATCCAAATGAATGAGTTCACCAGGCGTCTCATAATGTATTTCATCATCTTGAAAAATAACGATGCTTACTTTATGCGTCCTCGCCAACGCTTGTGCAAGGTTAATGGCAACACGTTGCCCCCCACCTAAATCTAAGTCAGCAATGACTATTGCTATGTTTTTCATCTAAAACATATCCGTTTATTTTTATATTGAGAAAATTTTAACCAGTTTTTAATGTTTATTGAATGTTTAGCGGATAAGCAGAGGGTTCGCACAGATTGACGTACAAAAGTACACCCCCCCCTTTTTCGATGATTTTTTAACAGCATTAAAAATACAGCTTAAAACCCAATTTATTCAACCAAACCTTCTCTTGTAATAAATCAGCTTCTAATAATGCTTGATCTTTAATATCTTTGTCACAAGCAATATGTAAACTATCGCTACCGCCTTCAATATCAGGAAGAATATCTTGATCCATTCTTGAGCGGTGCAGTAGTACCGAAAGACGTAACAAAATACTTAAATAAAAAATATCCTGTCGCTCATCAACAGGCAAACTATCAATTGCTTCTTGATCAAATTTTTTGCGATGTGTTCTTACTAAAGATGACAGCCAAATTTGTCGGTGCTGAGCAAAACCAGGAATATCTGCGTGCTCTAAAATATGCGCGCCCTGCATGTGATGTTTATCGTGAGTAATACTCATACCGAGTTCATGTAAATCTGCAGCCCAACCCAGCGTTAATTTTCTTTTTTTCGTTAAACCCCACTCTTTTCTAATTTGTTTAAAGCAATGCAACGCTGTTTTTTTGACGTTATCAGCATGTGCTGTATCGATATTAAAACGTAATGCTAAATCTTGAACACTACGATCGCGAACATCTTCGTGCTTAATTCGCCCCAACATTTCATAGAGTAAACCTTCGCGCAAAGCACCATCAGAAACCATCATTAGATCTATTTTTAATGACTCAAACAGAGCAATTAAAATAGCTAAACCTCCCGCATAAACAGGAGCACGCTCTGATTTTAAACCTTCAAAAGAAATATTTTCAATGTTACCCATTTCAATGAGTTGGTCACGTAGTTCATAAAGAGCTTTTACGGTAATTCCGTAATCCAATAAATTGAGTGCTTGAATAATACTTTGTGTTGCTTTGATTGTCCCTGATGACCCTGTCGCGCGCTTCCAATTTTCAGCGGAATAGGCTTTTTGAATAGGCATCAGCTCTAAACGCAAAGCGGTATTAGCATTTTGCCAATTAGCAGGTTTCAAATCGCCATTGGGGAAAAATCGCTTTGTCATACTAACCGCGCCGATATTGATGCTTTCAACCATCTGTGGTTCAAACTTTTTACCAATAATAAACTCGGTACTACCACCCCCAATATCAACGACTAGCTGTCTGCCTTTATCATCTGACAACGTCTGAGACACGCCAAGGTATACTAAGCGTGCTTCCTCACGACCAGGAATAATGTCAATTTCATGTCCTAAAGCTCGTTTCGCTTTTTTTAGAAAATCACGAGAGGTTTTCATAGAACGTAGCGTATTAGTACCCGCTGCACGAACAGCATCAGGGTCAAGATGGCGTATTCTATCGCCAAATCTTTGTAAACACTCTAATGCCCTCTGCGCTACGGCTTCATCCATGTTGTTATTGGCATCAAGGCCACCACGCAAACGAACCATTTCTTTCATTTGGTCAACCATGGAAAAATTGCCAAACTCATCGACACGAGCAACAATTAAATGGAAGCTATTTGAGCCAAGGTCAACAGCCGCAATCATTTCAGGATAAGCCCCATCCTCAATACTTTTTATCATATCGCGACTTTACAATGATGTCGTGAAAGAGGCAATCAAAGCCTTACTTCGATGTTTTTACTTTTTTCATCACGAACTCGCATTTTTTTACAAAATACGTCTATAATAATTGTGATAATCGTCTAAAGGAAAATAATATGCGCATCTTGCCGTTTCATTCGCCCCTCATCATCTCTTCCTGTTGCTCTATCATTGCTTTATCTTCCGTGCTTGTGAGTTCCTCAGCATATTCAGCTGGATTTGCACTGACTGGTAATTCAGCTTCTGGTGCGGGAAAAGCATTTGCAGGTGCAGCAGCTGCCGCTGAAGATGCCTCAACTGTTTGGTTTAACCCTGCAGGCATGAGTTACCTAGCAAAAGATCTAAAAGGAAAGTCTCAAATTACTCAAGCAGGGCATATAGTTACTGCAAAAACTGAGTTTACAGATCAGGGATCACAAGCTCCTGCGGCTCTAAATACAACGCTGACTGGTGAAAACGTTAATGACAGAGGAACCAGCTTCGTCCCTAATCTTTATTATGTTCGTCCCATCAATGAAAAATTGAGCTTTGGTGTTGGAGTTAATGCCCCTTTTGGCTCAAAAAGAAAGTACGATAGTGATTGGATTGGGCGTTATCAAGCAATAGCTACCGATTTACTGACCATCAATATAAACCCCTCAGTATCATGGAAGGCGAGTGACAAACTAAGTATTGGTGGTGGCATAAGCGCCCAGTATATTAAACTCAAAGAATTTTCAAGTGCGGTAGATTCAGTTGCGGTATGTCGTCAGGCTGCTTTTGCAGTTGCTGCCCAAACAAATTCAACGGCATTGATTGATCACTGTAACGCTACTTATCCCAATGCCTCACAAGCGGCGACCGACACACAATCAATACTAGAAGGTGATGATTTATCGTTTGGGTTTAATCTTGGATTACTTTTTGAACCAACAGAGAGAACGAGAATAGGGTTAAGCTATCGTTCTAAAGTAAAGCATGAAATTGAAGGTAGTGTGGAGTTTGAGTTAGATCCTGGTCTACTCCCTGTTATTGCCGCAACGGGTACAAAGCGTTTTGACAATAGAGATGTTAAAGCATCTATCGACCTACCAGACTCCTTATCATTCTCGGTTGCGCATAAAGTTAATAATAAACTTGAATTATTGGGCGATGTTACATGGACGGGTTGGCAATCATTTGATGAATTAAAAGTAACGGAAGTTGATGGAGTAACAGAGATTACTAATGTCCCTCAAGAATGGGAGGACGTATATCGATTATCTGTCGGAGTCAACTATAAGTATAATAACAAACTGACGCTTCGTACGGGTATTGCGTTTGATGAAGAGCCAATCCCGTCTGCCGTACTTAGAACGCCTAGAATTCCTGGAAATGACAGAACATGGTTATCCGTTGGTGCGGGTTATCAAATGAGCAAAAAACTAAAATTAGATTTTGGGTACTCTCATTTGTATATTGATGAAACACCTATTGATAATCCAGGCGAAAATGGTTTTTCTGTCAGGGGGCTTTACAGCAGTAGAGCTGATATTCTTAGTGCTCAAGTGAACTACACATTTTAAGGAGAAGGTATAAATGAAATTATTAATAAGTAGTGCATCAGTACTTTTAACGGCCGTTTTTCTTTCTGCGTGTGGTGGGGCGTCAGACCATGACTTTACGGTACCACTTCCTCTAGGAGAGGCCGCAGCACCGCCACATGGGCCAATTTTTGACCCTGCAAACAGCCTAATACCCACAACCAATGATTTATTGTTTGCTGGTTCAACGGATGGCACTTTAAATTTGCCTAACCCTGATAATAACCCTGTTAGAGCAGCATTAAACAAATTAGATGGGTTTTCTACAACCATCCCATTCACAGCAGCTTTTGGAATGTCACTTGATCCTGCCAGCCTCACAATTGGTGAATCCATTCGTGTTTTTGAAGTTATTAAGAATGCCCAAGGTGCAATAATTGCTGTTGCTCGCGAAGTTACTGCAGCGGAAATGGTTGCTGTGCCAACAGGGGAAGGCAATACAACATTAGCCATTGCACCTTTGGTTCCACTTAAAGAAAGCACAAGTTACCTTGTCGTGCTAACTACTGGAATTACAGATCCTGCTGGAGCAAGAGCTATAACTCCAACTGCATATTCTTTAGCTAGAAGTGCTGTACCTTTGACAGGCGGTAATTTCGCGGCACTTGAACCTTTACGTCAGCTAATCAATAACGCTGAAACTGTAGCTGAAGCCAGCGGTGTTGATAAAGGCACAATTGTACTCACTTGGTCATTTACAACCCAATCTATTACACCTGTCATTAACAATGTTGCATCTCGTGCAGTACCCAGTGTGATAGCTGTTGGGCCAACAGGTCTAAATACAAGTCAAGTTTCACAAGGAGCACTTCCGGGAATTGCTGACGTTTGGGTAGGTAAAATTGATTTGCCTTACTATTTAGAGGCACCAAGTGCAACTAATCCCTTAGCACCACGTACCGGTCACTGGCAGAGCGTTGATGGTCGTCCCCTAACTCGATTTAATACGGCGCCAATTCAAAACTCAGTATTATCAGCACCGATTATGATGACGACACCAAACGCGAGTTCTGGACAAGTTAAGCCTGCTGCAGGATGGCCAATTGTAATTTATCAACATGGCATAACGCGAGTTCGAACGGATGTGCTAGGTTACGCTGATGCGATGGCGCAAGCAGGTTTTGCTGTCATTGCGATGGACCTTCCATTGCATGGAGTTACGCCTGACAATCCTCTTTTCTCGTTCTTCCACGCAAGCACCTTGCCAGCGGCATTTGGACCTGTGACAGAACCTACGTTTGATATTGATTTTCAAAACAACGATACGAGTGCTCCAGCCCCAGATGGTGTTGCAGATGCTTCTGGCGCACACTTTATTAACCTACAAAGCTTACTAACATCACGCGACAATGCGCGACAAGGTGTTGCCAACCTACTGACGCTAAGAAAAAGTTTAGTTAATATTGCTGCCACCGCTCCTGGGCTTATTGATGCAGAGAGAATTGGTGTTGTAGCTCATTCGTTGGGCGGCATCGTCGCCGTACCGTTCCTTGCTCTAGATGATAAGCCAATGCCTAGCTCACTCGTTACTACAGGCGCAAGAATTGGCATTATATTAAGGGATTCTGGAAACTTTGGCCCTCCTATAAGAGCAGGGCTTGAAGCGCTTGGGATTACAGGTGCTGATTATGAGGCATTCTTACAAGCAGCACAGTGGGCTGTTGATTCGGCTGACCCTGCCAACTTTGCGCAAGATGCCTCAGCAACTCATCCTATCCATATGATTGAAATAGTTGGTGATGGAAGCCAAAATGCAAATAATCAACCAGATCAAACAGTGCCCAATCAAAGTACCGATATTCTTGCTGCTTTATTGGGTGCAACTAAGGCATCGGCTCCAGTAAATCCTGTTACTGTTGGAGCACCTAAGATTGTTAGGTTTACTCAAGGTGATCACTCAACAATTCTTACAGCGAATGACTTAGGTGTATTTACTGAAATGCATTCTGAGTTAGCGGCTTTCCAAGCATCTGGCGGAACTGCGGTGATATTGGGTGGCACCAGTGGTGTCGTACCAAACTTTATAGAACAGTAAAAAAAAAATAGCAGTGCTCAAGCCCTATTTGGTAGCAAATGGGGCTTTTTTATGTCTTGCTTGATAGAAAAAAGTACACCCCCCCACTTGAATGATAGCTCGTTTTTGTTGTTTAAAAACGATACTGGAATTTATGCAGAGCTCGCGATGTTTTTTATACAATAAATTGAGCCCAGCACTATGATAAGATTGTCTATTATTTAAACACTTTATTAGCGTAACAATATTATGGACAATTGCAGAAAGTCTACGCGTAAAACCTTTATTTTACCTATTCGAGTCTATTATGAATATACCGATGCGGGCGGCGTTGTCTACCATTCGAATTACATTAATTTCTTTGAAAGAGCTCGTACCGAATGGCTACGAGAACTCGGTTTTGAATTAGACGAGCTTGCAGAAAAAGAACAACTCATTTTTGTCGTTCGTGCTTTGAGTTGTGAGTATTTACTCCCAGCGCGTTTCAATGACGAACTTTTTGTCTCTGCTGAGATCATAGAAATAGGTAAAACCAGTATTCAATTTGAACAAAAAATTATGCGTTTACCGATAGACGGGGAAAAAACTAAAGATGACCCAAACTGTACCTTACTCGCAAAGGGCACGGTAACAGTTGTCTCTGTTGATGCCATAAAATTTAAAGCAAAACGACTTCCATCATTTATATTGGAGAGCATGAAAAGTGTCATTTGATCAAACAATTCTGAACCTAATATTAGAAGCCAGCTTAATTGTAAAAATAGTTATGGTTATATTAGTCCTAGCCTCATTAGCTTCGTGGACCTTAATGTTCATCAAAAGTAGTCAGCTAAGCAAAGCGCAAAAGCATTTGGAAATATTTGAAGATCGCTTTTGGAGTGGAATCTCACTTAATAAACTGTATAGCAACCTATCGCAAAAATCAGACCGAGAAGGAATGAGCTCCATTTTCTTTAACGGTTACCATGAATACGCAAGGCTTAATAAAGACTCAGCCCCAAGAAAACTCCCTGTTGTCGATACCGCTCACCGCGCTATGCGCGTAGCAGAAGCACGTGAAATAGATAAGCTTGAACAAAATCTTTCATTTCTCGCAACCGTTGGTTCTACTAGCCCCTATATTGGTTTATTTGGCACGGTTTGGGGAATTATGAATTCCTTCATATCGCTTAGCCAAATGCAACAAGCTACTCTCGCTGTAGTTGCGCCAGGAATTGCAGAGGCTTTAATTGCAACCGCTATGGGCTTATTCGCAGCGATTCCTGCCGTGATTGCTTATAACCGATTTAGCGATAAATTAGACCGCATTGCCGTGCGCTATGAAAATTTCCGTGAAGAGTTTATGACCCTACTTGAGCGACAGGCCATTATGAAGGGCAACAGCTAGTGTCTCGTCGAGATAAAAAAAGGCGTGTTATTGCCGAAATGAATGTGGTGCCTTATATCGATGTGATGCTGGTATTATTAGTCATTTTTATGGTGACAGCACCCATACTACAAACAGGCGTACCCGTGAATATGGCAAAAGCCGATGCTAGCCCATTAGACCCGGGGGAAGGGCAAGACCCTTTATTTATTGCGCTGACAATTGATGGTGAAATATCCATTGATAATCAAACAGATTCTGAAGAAACACTAACAACAAGTGAACTAACGCAACGTATCACAGGTCAACTAGGGAGAGACAATGCCCGCCCTGTTTATATACGAGCGGATGGTGATGTCACTCACAAGCAAGTAATACAAGTAATGGTTGCTGCCCAAAAAGCAGGGGCTAAAAACATCGGATTAGTGACTGAGCCAAATATAGATAAATAGAATCACTTATGATTAAAGTTTTATTAAAACATCCTGGAGCTATCACCTTAGCCATTCTATTTCATGTGCTGATTATTGCTTTATTTTTTATAAGTTTTGATTGGAGTGACAAGCCAGACATTGCAGAAGAAGGAATACCTATTACACTTATATCTGCAGAAGCTCTAGAGTTGCCAACCAACAAACACTCTAAAAATTCTGAGCCAACTTTAAATAGTGATAAAAAAACCGATAAGGAAAAAAAATTAAAAGAAGAAAAAATCCACATTGAAAAACGCAAAAATTTGGAGGCCACAAAAGCCTTAGCATTAAAAAAAGCCGCACAGCAACGTGAAGTTGATTTAAAGAAAAAAATAGCAGAACAAGAACGCACTATCGAGAAACAAAAACAGGTTGAACTTGAAAATAACAAAAAAATAATAGCGCAGAAAGAAAAACAAGAATTAATAGAAAAGCAAACCAAGCAAGCAGAAGCTGAGAAGAAACAAAGAAAGCTTGAAGAAAACAAAAAAATTGAAAAAGCTGCCAAATTAGAAAAAAACAGAAAGGTGAAAGAAGCGAAAGCCTTAGCGAAAAAGAAAGCCAAGGAGAAAGCAATAAAGGAGGCCAAGGCACGTAAAAAAGAACAGAAGCAACTGGCTAGAAAAAAGGCAAAAGAGGAGGCTGAAAAAAAAGAAGCTGAAGAGCTAGCAATTAAAAAGAAAGCGGAGAAAGTGAAACAGGCAAAGGAAGCTAAAGAAAAGGCTAAGCAAGAAGCCATTGCCGAAAAAAAGCGTAAACAAAAAGAGAAGTTAGCCAAAGAAGAAACGAAAAAGAAAGCTGCTGAAACGGCTAAAGCTGTCGCAAAAGCCAAAGCGGAAAAAGAGGCCGCAGATGCTTTAGCGGCCAAAAAGGCAGATTACCAACGCAAATGGCATGAAGCCCAAGCAAAGAAAAAAGCTGATGTCGCTGCTGCGGAAGCCAGAAAAAAAGAAAAAGCTAGCAGCGCTGCAAGAAACAAAGCATTAGCAAAAGCTAAACGTGGGGCTCAAATTACTTGGGGTGGAAAAATTCAACGCCATGTTAAAAGACGATGGCATCCACCACCTGGAACCAGTGGAAAATCGGCCAAGGTTAAAATCACCATCGCTAACAGTGGTTATATTTCAAGCGGTATTAATATTATCTCTTGTAGTGGTTCACCCGAATTTTGTAGCTCGGTTAAGGATGCTTTCAAAAAATCGGAACCCTTACCAAGCCCCCCGAAACAATTTAATTTTAATAAATCAGATCGAACTATTACGTTTAAAATGGACTAATTAGTTATGAATAAAATAACAAATAATATTAAATGGCTAACAAAAAAACCCCGAAAAGGGGGGGGGTGTACTTTTTATACACTACTTACCTTTTTTATTACCCTTTCAACAACACTCCTGTTATCAACATCGGCAGCTTATGCTGAGCTGGAGTTACATATCAGTAAAACCAGTGATAGTGGTATTCCTATCTACCTTGCTAATATTCCTGGCGGTGCTAATGGTATTATTGAGGCTGATTTGAAACGCAGTGGTCGCTTCATTATTATTGATCGCTCTAAAATTCCTAATATCGCGCCACTAGGTGGTACTTTTAATGCTGGAGCTTATCAAAGTATCGCCGATTTTATTGTGAGAGGGAAACAAGCATCAGATGGTGCGCTGGATATTGAGCTTGTTAGCACCTCTGATAATGCGAAGACATTTTTTAAGATCTCCACTAATAGTAACCGCCGCCGTATAGCCCATAAAGCCGCTGATAAAATATACGAGAAAATAACGCGTCGTAAAGGTGCTTTTGATACACGTTTGGCTTATGTAACGGTACTGAATAAAACCAGCAAGAATCGGACCTTTCGATTATATATTTCTGATTCCGATGGGCATAATCCGCAAGCGATTCTTTCATCAAAACAACCCATTATGTCACCTGCGTGGTCCCCTGATGGAACTGAGCTTGCCTATGTATCATTTGAGCGGGATAGCTCAGCAATTTATGTGCAAAATATTTTTACGGGAAAAAAACGTTTGATTTCAGCCCGAGATGGTATTAATGGCGCACCTGCTTGGTCACCCGATGGCTCTCGTATTGCGATGAGTCTTTCACTTAATGGTAATCCCGATATATATGTCACAAATTCTCATGGCGGTGCTTTAAAGCGCATTACCACATCATCTGCAATTGATACCGAGCCTGCATGGAGTGGTACAAATTCACTAATTTTCACATCTAATCGCGGTGGAAGTGCCCAGCTTTATCGTATTTCGACAAGTGGTGGGGGTGCGCAACGCCTAACATTTAATGCCAAATATAATAGTGCGGCAGATATTGCCAATAAAAAAATGGCGTACATCACAGGTAACCGTGGTGCATTCCATGTTGCCATAAAAACATTGGGCAGCTCTGGAAGAGATTTACTCTCTAACGGGCAGCTAGATGAGTCTCCATCCTTGTCGCCCAATGGCGCTATGGTGGCTTATACCACGAAAAGAAATGGTCAAAACACTTTGGCGGTGGTGAGTGATAATGCAAAATCAAGACAGTTTTTAACATCACCAGCAGGCGATGTGCGTGAGCCTGCCTGGTCACCTTTTTTACAGTAGACTCAAACTAGAGATTACAAATCTCCATTTATGAACCAAAGGATAAAATATGAAAAATCAAAGCATACTTAATAAAGTTATGATCCCCGTTTTAGCGAGTTTATTTACAATAACGAGTTGTAGCCAACAAAGCCAAAATGATGCGGGAGGAGGGCCATCACCTTCCGCTGCTACAGGTGATGGTGCTAAGCAAAAGGGTTCCAGTACAGGAACAATCGGAAACGGTGGAGCATCTAAAGTAAACTCAAGTGGAAACAAAGGGGATCGTTCAAACTTTAATTATTTGCCTGGTGGCCGCGCACCTAATGGTGCAAACCCTAATAGTGGCGATAGCGATATCACCCTAGCAGGGCTTAAAGACCCTAATAATTTATTGTCACAGCGCATTATATATTTCGATTATGATAAGTCGGCTATCCGCCCAGAATATTTGGTATTGATAAATACGCATGCACGATTAGCGGCTAAATACCCACATATTAAAATGCGTCTTGAAGGACATGCAGATGAACGTGGATCACGCGAATACAATGTGGCATTATCAGCGGCACGTGCTCAATCTGTTAAA
This sequence comes from uncultured Cocleimonas sp., assembly GCA_964440065.1. GTDB lineage: Bacteria > Pseudomonadota > Gammaproteobacteria > Thiotrichales > Thiotrichaceae > Cocleimonas. Next base: position 11,207 of record CAYTRF010000009.1, read on the forward strand.
CAAATAATGGGTGTCCAAGGCGCTAGGGGCAATCAAATCCGTACTATCGGATATGGAGAAGAAACGCCTGTTGTTGCTGGTCAGGGTGAGCGTTCTTGGCAAAAAAATCGTCGCGTCGAAATTAAGTACAACTTTTAGTTAATACAAGGAAAATGCATGTATAAAATACTATTTCTAAGTTTGTTTCTCAGCCTCACTTCTGTTATTTCTGCAGAGGTGAGACCTGAGTCTTTGGTTAATATCTTTCAGCGATTAGAAACTTTAGAGAAAAAAGTACGTGATTTACATGGTCAAAATGAAGTTCTTAACCATCAATTAAATCAGCTTAAGAAGGCTCAAAAAAATGGTTTTTTAAATATTGATGAGCGCATTGATACTTTATCAAATACCAAAAAATCAGCTAAAGCTGAAGAAAAAAATAATGATGATAAGGCTAAAGAAGAAACGGTTAAAATCGTCGACTATCAACCAACAGTAACAGCAGAGAAAAGCCCTGCTTCCTCGCCTGAAACATCAAAAAAAGTTGCTGATCCTGTGAGCACACCAAAAACTGAAACTACTGCTCCAGCAAAGATTGACCCTGCCAAAGAAGAAATAGTAGCAAAGACCCAAGAACAAAATACCGCTAAGCCTAGAGCCCCTTCTGCCTATGAGAAGGAAGTTTATCAACAGGCTTTTATCTTAATGAAAACCTCGCCATCTGCCGCAACTAAAGCTTTTAGAGATTACATAAAATTACAACCTGATAGCCCTCTTGCAGCTAATTCACAATATTGGATTGGCGAAATAATGTATTCACATAATAATTATAAAGGTGCAGTTCAAGAGTTTATTAAAGTATTACAACAATACAAAACTAGTGATAAAGCCCCCGATGCGGCGATAAAATTAGGCTACAGTTTTTATGCTTTAAAAAATTGGGATTTCGCACGCCGCACTTTTAATGATGTTTTAAAATACTTCCCAAACAATCAAAATGCCGTAAACCTTGCCAAAAAACGGCTTGAAAAAATGAGTGCAGCGGGTCATTAAGCCGTCCTTTT
>CAYTRF010000010.1:0-2242 GCA_964440065.1 uncultured Cocleimonas sp.
ATATCGGCAGTTTTAGCAAGCTAAAAATAATTAGACTTGATCAGAGCTTCCTTAAATGTATTCTAAGGTTGATATTAATGGTTGCGAAAGTTCTTGCAGTAGATAATCAGCTTTAGACTCAGAATGCAGTTATTTTTTACAGTTAAGTCATGCGAATACTTATGCAACTATTAATAATACGAATTAGGAGGCACTTATGCCACATCGTTCAAATCCCATCATAGCTAAGAAAGGTCCGTACGTAATGGAGCTTAAGGCTGATAAAAAATACTATTGGTGTTCTTGTGGGCGCTCAGAAAATCAGCCCTTTTGTGATGGCTCACATAAAGGAACAATTTTCGAGCCTAAAGATTTTGAAGTTGACGAAACTAAAAAGTACGGATTATGTGGTTGTAAGCATACTAAGAATGCACCGTTTTGTGATCGAGAACACAGTAAACTTTAAGACTCTCGGAAAACCTAAAACTTTTTAAGTAAATTTTCTTTATCAAAGTTTCGACGGTAAATAACAGCCACATTACCAATTCGTTGGATTAGCTCGGCTTTATGTTTAGCGGCTATTTCTGCTATTAATGCATCTCGTGCATCACGGTCGCCTAAATTTATTTTTAATTTTAGAAGCTGATGAAAGTCCAAAGCGATAGCGATTTCATCATTAATTGATTCTTTCATGCCGTGTTGCCCGACGGTAACAATTGGCTTGAGTTTGTGCGCTAATGCTTTAAGCTGTTTTATTTGTGATTTATCCATAAGCGGATTGTAAAGAGTACAGCAGAGAATGGCGAGAAGTAAAAGTAGTGGAAGTTGGTTAAAAGAGCATTTTGATGATGAATATGTAAAACGCTCGCAAAAAGAGGGCTATCGCTCACGTGCAATCTACAAACTGCAAGAAATTCAGAAAAAAGATAATTTAATCCGCCCAAACATGCAGGTGGTCGATTTAGGAGCAGCTCCAGGCGGTTGGAGTCAGTATGCTACGGAGCTTGTGGGAGACAATGGTCGAGTGGTCGCGAGTGATATATTGCCGATTGATCCATTGCCATTTGTCGAGTTTATCCAAGGGGACTTCACCGAGGAGAGCGTCCTTAATGATATTTTGGACGTATTAAATAAAGATAGGAAAAATAGTAAAATTAACACCAAGGCTGATGTTGTAATTTCCGATATGGCACCCAATGTAACAGGTGTAGAAACCATAGATCAGCCAAAATCCATTTATTTGTGCGAACTTTCGTTGGATATGGCGCGTCTGATTTTAAAGCCAGGCGGTTCATTTGTTGCTAAAGTGTTCCAAGGGGATGGCTCTGATGCATTTCTTAAAGACGTTAGAGCTAGTTTTAAAAAGGTAAAGATTCGTAAGCCCAAAGCTTCAAGACCTCGTAGTCGAGAAGTTTATGTGGTTGCTCAGGGGTTCTACCAGTAGTAGACTCGGAAATTATATGTATCGTAGATTTTACGAAAAGATTTTGAAAAGAGGATGTTTTTTTGAACGACTTAAATAAAAATATAGTGATGTGGGTAGTAATCGCCTTAGTGCTGGTTGCCGTATTTAGTAAATTTAATGTGCCTGCAGTAGAGTCAACAGGCTTGTCTTATTCCGATTTCATAAGCGAAGTTGAAGGAAAAGGTATTAGAGAAGTTGTCATTAGCGGTCAAAATATTACTGGTGTTAGTACTTCGGGTGAAAAATTCCAAACTTATGCGCCAGTTTACGATAATAAATTGGTTGATCAGTTAATTGTTAACGATGTAAAGATTGATGTGAAAGAGCCGGAAGGACGTTCGGTGTTAGTTGATATTTTAGTGAATACGATTCCTTTCTTGTTGATTATTGGTTTGTGGATTTACATCATGCGTCAGATGCAAGGCGGTGGCGGTAAAGGTGGTCCAATGTCATTTGGCAAGAGCAAGGCTCGGATGATGACTGAAGACCAAGTCAAAGTGACCTTCAATGATGTGGCAGGTTGTGAAGAAGCTAAAGAAGAAGTCTTTGAGATTGTCGAATTCTTACGTGACCCCAGTAAATTTCAAAAGCTGGGCGGTAAAATGCCGCGTGGTATTTTATTAGCGGGCTCACCTGGTACAGGTAAAACGTTACTGGCAAAAGCGATTGCTGGCGAAGCAAAAGTTCCATTTTTCAGTATTTCTGGATCTGATTTTGTAGAGATGTTTGTTGGTGTTGGTGCATCTCGTGTTCGTGATATGTTCGAGCAAGCTAAAAAACATGCACCTTGTATTATCT
>CAYTRF010000010.1:2306-11913 GCA_964440065.1 uncultured Cocleimonas sp.
ATGATGAGCGCGAACAAACCTTAAACCAGTTATTGGTTGAAATGGATGGTTTTGAAGGTGGTGAAGGCGTTATCGTTATTGCAGCAACTAACCGCCCTGACGTACTTGACCCTGCCTTACTAAGGCCCGGTCGATTCGATCGCCAAGTTGTTGTGCCGTTACCTGATGTTCGTGGTCGTGAGCAAATTCTTAAAGTACATATGCGCAAAGTGCCATTAGGTGATGATGTGAAACCATCAATATTGGCGCGCGGTACACCGGGTTTTTCGGGTGCTGATTTGGCAAATCTTGTTAATGAGGCAGCGTTGTTTGCAGCAAAAAATGAGAAACGCACTGTTAACATGGAAGAGTTTGAGCAGGCTAAAGATAAAATCATGATGGGTGCTGAGCGTAAATCCATGGTGATGAGCGAGAAAGAGAAAGAAAATACAGCATTCCACGAGGCAGGTCATGCAATCGTGGGCCTAACTGTTCCAGAGCATGACCCTGTTTATAAAGTAACAATAATTCCACGTGGGCGTGCGCTTGGCGTGACTATGTTCTTACCTGAGGAAGATAAATACAGTGCTAGTAAACAAAGTTTAGAAAGCCAAATAGCTACTTTATTTGGTGGTCGAATTGCTGAGGAAATGACCTTAGGTAAAGAAGGTGTGACCACGGGTGCTTCAAACGATATAGAACGTGCAACAAGTATTGCACGTAATATGGTAACCAAATGGGGCTTATCTGAAAAGTTAGGGCCGCTATCCTATTCGGAAGAAGAGGGTGAGGTTTTTCTTGGTCGTTCGGTAACCCAGACTAAACATGTTTCTGATGATACGGCACATGAGATTGATGATGAGATTCGTCAAATCATAGACGTGAATTACTCGCGTGCAGAAGACATATTAAAAGAAAAGAAAGATGTATTGCATGCAATGGCTAAAGCTTTGATGAAATATGAAACGATTGATCAGATACAAATCGCCGCGCTAATGAAGGGTGAAGTTCCGCCACCACCAGAAGATTGGAGTGATGATGATTCTCCTGACTTAGAAGATGGTGATGGTGGTAATGCGGTTAAGGTTGATGATAAAGATGAGCCGAAAGTGGATGATATTATTGGTGATCCAGCTAGTTCTCATTGATTTCTAAATTAGCATGAAAGAAAAGGGTGCTTCGGCATCCTTTTTTGTGTCTATGAGATTGAAGGTAGCGGTATAAAAAATACGGAACCAGCCAAGCGAGATAATGTTGGAGCGCTGGCGACGACTACCCGTAGGTCGAATAAAATGAGCAGTGCTCTAATAATTGAGTTATTCCTTTTAAACAATAAGACGATAAGCTTCACTAAAAAGTGGGTGGTTGCTTTTCCTATTATCGCTGTTAATTTTTTAACTGGAGATAAGTGTCGCTGGTCACGTATTTGTCTAAAAGTAACTTAATAATGCTATTATTCGCATATTGAGACCTTTGCACGAATCAGATGACGAGTAAAAATGACTAAAAATTCACTGCTTTTCGTTGGAAAACTTGCTAATAACCCGTTATTAGCTTTATTTCCCGCCTTAATCAGTAAAATTTTAGCCCATTTTTCTTTCGCCACTGACTCGTGCAAAGGTCTCATATTGTTTATAAAGTAACTAAAATAAAATATTATGGCTAGAAAATATTTCGGCACAGACGGTATTCGAGGAGAGATTGGCAAAGCGCCAATGACTCCAGATTTTGTACTTAAATTAGGTTGGGCAGCGGGCAAGGCGCTTGCTTCACATGGCTCATCTCTTGTGGTTATAGGTAAAGATACGCGGATTTCTGGCTACATGCTGGAAACTGCATTACAAGCAGGGTTAGTAGCTGCGGGGGTTAATATTCGGTTGCTAGGCCCAATGCCTACCCCTGCTGTTGCTTACTTGACTCGTACTTTTAGGGCATCGGCAGGTATCGTTATTAGTGCCTCACATAATCCATTTCAAGACAATGGCGTTAAGTTTTTCTCCAGCGATGGCACCAAACTAACGGATGAAACCGAGTTATTAATAGAAAAATATTTAGATCAAGATATTGAAACCGTAAGTTCTGAAAACTTAGGTAAAGTTGAACGCGTAGATGATGCAGCAGGTCGTTATATTGAATTTTGTAAGCGTTCAATTCCAAACGATATAAGCCTAGAAGGTTTGAAAATAGTAGTTGATTGCGCCAACGGTGCAACCTATCACGTTAGCCCGCATGTGTTTTCAGAATTAGGCGCAAATATTATCAAAATTGGCGTGGAGCCAAATGGAGTTAATATCAATGAGAATTGCGGAGCGACTTCGCTAGCAACTTTGCAAGCAAGCGTGGTTGAACATCAAGCCGACTTGGGTGTGGCCCTTGATGGTGATGGCGATCGCCTTATGATGGTGGACCATAAGGGTGAAGTAGTTGATGGGGATGAGGTGTTGGCAATTATTGCTGCACATAAACAAGCGGAAAACACCTTAGGTCAGCATGTTGTTGGCACCTTAATGAGCAATCTGGGTTTGGAAAAAGCGATTGAATCTATGGGCTTGAATTTTCATCGTGCTGATGTAGGTGATCGCTATGTGATGGACATCATGCGAAAAACAGGTGGCATGTTAGGAGGAGAGTCTTCAGGGCATATCATCGCTAGAGATAGGATAGCTACTGGTGATGGAACCATAGCGGCGCTACAAGTGTTGCACGCTTTGATCGTTAGTGAAAAATCTTTGCATGACTTAAAACAAGTGATGAAAAAATACCCACAAACATTAGTCAATGTAAGAATAAAAGCCAAAATTGATTTGGCTCAAAATTTAGAAATACAAGATGCTGTTAAGCAGGCAGAATCTCAAATGGGTGCGCGAGGGCGGGTGCTTTTAAGAGCGTCAGGTACTGAACCATTGATTCGAGTTATGGTCGAGGCGGATAGCGAAGATGAGACTAAGCAATTGGCAAATATGATCGCGATGGTCGTAGAAAAGGCTGCTGCTTAACTTTTATTTAGTAAAATCTATTATTTCTTAGCGAAAACCCCTCAAAGTCTATAAATTATTTGCATTATTTCGGTTGTGGGGTTAATCTTCCGCGATTCGAAATTAGACTGAGATTTTATAATGCGTCAGACATTAGTAGCAGGAAACTGGAAACTAAATGGTTCCAAAGAAAGTATTCAAGAGTTATTAAAAGGAATTCTGGCTGGAATGTCAGAAGCAAAAACTGCAGTTGCTGTTTGCGCACCTTATATTTATATCCCATTAGTTGAAGAGATACTGAAAGGTACGGATGTGGCTTATGGTTCTGAAAGCATCTCTGAAAATGATTCTGGTGCTTTTACAGGTGAGATTTCTGGATCAATGCTCAAGGACTTTTCATGTCATTATGCGATCGTTGGTCACTCTGAAAGACGTTCCATTTTTGGTGAGCAAGATGCTGATACAGCAAATAAGTTCGTAGCAGCCAGAAAGCACGGTCTAACACCTATCCTTTGTGTTGGTGAACTATTAGAAGAGCGTGAAAATGGAACAACTGAAGAAGTCGTTGCGCGTCAGCTTGATGCTGTGATTGATTTAGAAGGCGTTGAAGCTTTAGCTGATGCAGTTATCGCTTATGAGCCAGTTTGGGCAATTGGTACAGGTAAAACAGCTTCGCCACAGCAAGCGCAAGATGTACATGCCTTTATTCGTGCTAAAATTGCAGGTCTTAATGAGGGAATTGCTGAAAAAGTACAAATTTTGTACGGTGGTAGCGTAAACGGCGGCAATGCAGATGAGTTATTTGCAATGCCTGATATTGATGGTGGCTTAATTGGTGGCGCATCATTAAAAGCAGAAGATTTTTTGGCAATTTGCCGTGCAGGTTAGTATTAAGCTAGCTTGTTTAAATAAGTAGGTTTCACATGTTATATAATATTTTATTAATCGTTCAGATTTTGGTTGCCCTAGGCATTATTGGTCTAGTATTGATTCAGCATGGTAAAGGCGCTGATGCAGGTGCAGCTTTTGGTGGCGGAGCTTCTGGAACTGTATTTGGTTCTAAAGGTTCAGGTAACTTTTTAACTAAGCTCACAACGGGTTTGGCTGTTCTGTTCTTTTCTAATTCGTTAATGCTCGCTTGGTTAGTTGCTCATCCAGAGAATATTTCTGGTGTGAAGTCTATTGTGCCTACGGCGATTACAGCTCCCGCAAACTCTTCAGCAGCAGATACTGCGCCAGTAGATATCCCAGGTGGCTCAAGTGTTGCACCTGCTGCCAAAGAAGAAGCTCCAGCAGATATACCGAAGTAACCCAATTTGCCGATGTGGTGAAATTGGTAGACACGCACGCTTGAGGGGCGTGTTGCGCAAGCAGTGCCGGTTCGACTCCGGCCATCGGCACCAAATGTACGGCAAAGCCTCATTGCAGTTAAAACCCGCTTAGCGGGTTTTTTTATGTCTGAAAAAAACAGCGAAAAGTGGGGGGGTGTGCTTTCTTTCATAATATGAAGCTATAAGCACTATCATCATGGATATATTAAAATAACTAATGATTATTAATTGACCAGTAAAACCTAAAATAACTGCCAAGATTATTGTGAACCAAGCAAAAATAAGTGTATATTCACCCCCTCCAATTCAAACATGTTGCAGTAGAGCGCGTATAAATAATAATAATGGAGAGGTTTTTTCGCAAAAAGGAGAGTTTATGCTAGCAGAGTATCTGCCAGTTTTAGTATTTTTAGGTGTTGGATTTGCTATGGCTGTTGTCATGCTAATTCTAGGTGCCTTACTTTCGCCACGTCGTCCCGATGCCGCGAAAGATTCTCCGTTTGAGTGTGGTTTTGAAGCATTTGAAGATGCGCGTATGAAGTTTGATGTGCGTTATTATCTTGTTGCAATTCTATTTATTATTTTTGATTTGGAAATTGCTTTTTTGTTTCCTTGGGCAGTTTCACTGGATAAAATCGGTTTATTTGGCTTGATTTCCATGGGTATTTTTCTTTTAATTCTTATTGTGGGCTTTATATATGAGTGGAAAAAAGGAGCACTAGAATGGGAATAATTCAAGGCACGATGAAGGAAGGTTTTGTCACTGCCAAAATGGATGGCCTGATCAATTGGGCAAGAACAGGCTCAATGTGGCCGTTAACTTTTGGTTTGGCTTGTTGTGCAGTGGAAATGATGCAGGCCGGTGCTTCACGCTACGACATGGATCGTTTTGGTATTTTATTTCGTCCTAGTCCACGTCAGTCGGATGTTTTAATCGTTGCGGGTACACTTACCAATAAAATGGCGCCAGCCTTACGTAAGGTTTACGATCAAATGGCAGAGCCTCGTTGGGTTATTTCCATGGGTTCATGTGCAAACGGTGGTGGTTATTATCACTATTCTTATGCTGTAGTCCGTGGTTGCGATCGGATTCTCCCTGTGGATGTTTATATTCCAGGTTGTCCGCCTACAGCAGAAGCGTTGCTTTACGGAATTATTCAACTTCAAAATAAAATCAAGAATACTAATACAATCGCTCGTCAGGATGTTGCTTGATGAGTGAGTTGCTAAAGAATCTTAATACGCATATAAATAGTGCTCTTTCTGAAAACATTGTCGAATCTAGTATCACTTTTGGTCAGCTTTCAATTACAGTTAAGCCAGAAAACTTATTAAAAGTTGCTACTTTTTTACGTGATGACAAAGCTTGTAGGTTTGAGCAATTGATTGATCTGTGCGGGGTAGATTACCTTAGTTATGGTTCGTCAGAGTGGGATATAGGTGGTAGCAGTTTCGGGCGTGGTGTTAAGCGTGAATTCTCTTTTGATGATGCTGAGGTAGTTGATGAGCCTGATTTTGAAGGTGATCGATTCGCGGTTGTGATTTTATTACTTTCAGTTGAAAAAAATCATCGCATTCGTCTAAAAGTATATTGTGATGATAATGAGTTGCCTCGTGTTGATTCTCTTGTGAATGTTTGGAATTCGGCTAATTGGTATGAGCGTGAGGCGTTTGATCTGTTTGGTATTTTATTTAATAACCATCCTGATTTAAGACGAATACTGACTGATTATGGTTTCATTGGTCATCCGTTCAGAAAAGATTTCCCGCTTATTGGTCATCTTGAAATGCGCTACGATGAAGAGCAAAAGCGTGTGATCTATGAGCCAGTATCAATCGAACCTCGTGTATTAGTTCCACGTACTATTCGTGGTGCGCCTCTTGGTGCTTCTGAGAACGTTGGCGAAAGAGGTGAAAATTAATGCCTGATATTCGCAACTTTACGCTTAACTTTGGTCCAGCTCATCCAGCAGCGCATGGTGTATTGCGTTTGATTCTTGAGATGGATGGCGAGGTGATTCAACGTGCTGATCCTCACATTGGTTTATTGCATCGTGGCACAGAAAAGCTAGCAGAAAGTAAGCCATATAATCAAAGTATCGGTTATATGGATCGCCTCGATTACGTTTCGATGATGTGTAATGAGCATGGTTATGTGCTGGCATTGGAGAAAATGCTGGGTATCGAAGCGCCCGTTAGAGCGCAATATATTCGAACCATGTTCGATGAAATTACTCGCATCCTAAATCATTTGTTGTGGATTGGTGCTCACGGTCTAGATGTTGGTGCCATGACAATATTCTTATACGCTTTTCGTGAGCGTGAAGATTTAATGGATATCTATGAAGTAGTTTCAGGTGCGCGTTTACATGCGACTTATTACCGGCCAGGTGGCGTTTATCGTGATATTCCCGATGTGATGCCTTTGCATGAAACATCAAAATGGACAAACGAAGCAGATGTGAAGCGCTTAAACGAAAATCGTGGTGGTTCGGTTCTGGATTTTATAGAAGATTTTACAGATCGTTTCCCAACGTATGTCGATGAGTATGAAACGCTCTTAACTGATAATCGAATTTGGAAACAGCGTTTGGTCGACATCGGGATTGTTTCGCCAGAGCGCGCTTTGCAGCTAGGTTTAACAGGTGCGATGTTAAGGGGGTCTGGTATTGAGTGGGATCTTCGTAAAAAACAACCTTATGCCATGTACGAAAAAATGGACTTTGATATTCCAATAGGGACTAACGGCGATAGCTATGATAGATACCTAGTCAGAATGGAAGAAATGCGCGAGTCGAATAAAATCATCAAACAATGTGTTGATTGGCTGCGCAAGAACCCTGGTTCTGTGATGCATGAGGATCATAAAATCACGCCACCCAGCCGAGAAGAAATGAAAGGTGATATGGAATCATTGATACATCACTTTAAATTGGCAACTGAGGGTTATTGTTTGCCTGAGGGTGAAGCCTATGCGGCGATTGAACATCCGAAAGGTGAGTTTGGTTGCTATATCGTTTCAGATGGAGCGAATAAACCTTATCGTTTAAAAGTTCGCGCTCCTGGTTTTGCACATATGTCGGCAATGGATGAGTTAACGAAAGGCCACATGTTAGCGGATGTGGTAACGATTATTGGCACCATGGATATTGTATTTGGTGAGGTGGATAGATAGTGCCTACTCTTAACAACCTCACTTCGACAGGTACGATCTTATCTAAGCATGAGAGAAGTGAGATTGATTTCTGGTTGAAACGTTTTCCAAAGGATCAATCCCAATCTGCATTATTGTCTGCACTAAGAGCTGTTATGCATGAAGATCACTATCTTTCTGTTGAGAAGATGGACGCGGTGGCTGATTATTTAGATTTGCCTAAAATCGCTGTGTACGAAGTAGCCAGTTTTTATTCTATGTATGAATTAGATGAAAATGCAGCTGCCGAGAACACCATTGCTGTGTGTACCAATATTTCTTGTATGTTGAATGGTTCCGATAAAATCGTAGAACATATAGAAGAAAAGCTAGGTGTTAAATTAGGCGGGACGACTTCCGATAAAAAGTTCTTTTTCAAAGTGGAAGAGGAATGTTTGGCAGCTTGTTGTGGCGCACCTATGATGCAGTTAAACCATGTTTACCATGAAAATTTAACCATTGAAAAGGTAGATGAGTTACTTGATGGGCTTGCTTCCAAGGAAGGAGAGTCTAAATCAACCAAGGAGGAGTCTCATGGTTGATAAGGTCTGTTTTACTACAAAGCAATACGGTGATGAAGCTCATACTTTAGAAAGCTATTTGAAAACAGGTGGCTATGAGTCTTGGAAGAAAATTTTAAAAGAAAAAACTAGCATTGATGATGTCATTGAAGATGTGAAAAACTCAGGTTTAAGAGGTCGTGGTGGAGCAGGTTTCCCAACAGGTCTTAAATGGAGCTTCATGCCACGCAATATGCCAGGTCAAAAGTACATTGTTTGTAACTCAGATGAATCGGAACCCGGCACTTGTAAAGATCGTGATATTTTACGTTTTAACCCTCATGCCCTTGTTGAAGGTATGGCCATCGCGGGTTACTGCATCGGCGCAACCGTTGGTTATAACTATATGCGTGGCGAGTTTATGGATGAGCCATCTATTCGTTTTGAACAGGCGGTAAAAGAAGCCTATGACGCTGGCTTGCTTGGTGAAAACATCAAGAAAAGTGGTGTTGATTTTGATTTGTACGGGTGCTTGGGTGCGGGTGCTTATATTTGTGGTGAAGAGACTGCACTTTTAGAGTCGTTAGAAGGTAAGAAAGGTCAGCCACGTTTCAAGCCACCATTTCCTGCATCATTTGGTCTATACGGTCGCCCAACTACCATAAATAATACTGAGAGCTTAGCGTCCATCCCCGCAATTTTGCGCGGTGGTAGTGACTGGTTTAAAGAGATGGGTGTTGAAGGTTCAGGCGGGGAAAAGTTGTTCTCTGTGTCAGGTCATCTAAATAGCCCGGGTAATTTCGAAGTACCTATGGGGCTTCCTTTTAAAGACTTGCTGGAAATGGCAGGTGGTGTTCGAAATGGTAATAAACTAAAAGCCGTTATTCCGGGTGGTTCATCCGTTCCTGTTTTGCCAGGTGATGTAATGATGGAACTCACCATGGATTATGACAGCATTGCTAAAGCGGGTTCTTATTTAGGTTCGGGCGCTGTTATTGTGATGGATGAAACCACTGATATGGTGAAAGTGTTGCATCGTATCTCACGTTTTTACTTTTCTGAATCCTGTGGTCAGTGTACTCCTTGCAGAGAAGGTACCGGTTGGTTGTACCGTATGTTGACTCGAATTATAGAAGGCAAAGGTACCTTAGAAGATATCGATCGCCTAGATGAAGTTGCTCATAAAATAGAAGGCCGCACAATATGTGCCCTTGGTGAGGCAGCGGCAATGCCAGTCTGGAGTTGTATCAAACACTTTCGTGAAGAATTTGTTTACTACGTTGAAAATGGTTGCTCAATGGTGGATGAAAAATGAGTGATCTAGTTAAAATCACAGTTGATGACAACGAAATCGAAGTTATTGCTGGCACGATGTTAATTGAAGTGACTGATGAGATTGGTACACACATTCCCCGCTTTTGTTATCACAAAAAACTCACTGTCGCGGCTAATTGTCGTATGTGTTTGGTTGAGGTTGAGAAAGCACCTAAACCCATGCCCGCTTGTGCTACGCCCGTAAATGAAGGCATGGTGGTTTGGACAAAGTCAGAAAAAGCACTACAAGCTCAAAAAGATACTATGGAGTTCTTGTTAATCAATCATCCACTTGATTGTCCGATTTGTGATCAA
>CAYTRF010000011.1:0-9825 GCA_964440065.1 uncultured Cocleimonas sp.
TCTTAAGCAATTCCAAAAGTGGCTTAAAGATAATGCCTGTGACTGCTTGCTAGATGCCGATAGCTTACATATAAGAAACTGGGTTGCCACGCTTCATCGTAAAGGTATTGGGGGCAAGACCTTGCAACGAAAGCTCTCAGCATTACGAAGTTTCTATCAATACCATGTACGTGTTCACCAATTAAAAAATAATCCTGCGAATGATATTCAAGCACCAAAGACTGCTCGCACTCTACCAAATACCTTAGATGCTGACACGCTAACTCAGCTGTTGGAAATTCCTGGCGATAGTATTTTAGCTATTCGGGATCGAGCCATTATGGAGTTGTTCTATTCTTCAGGGTTACGATTATCCGAATTAGTAAATCTTGATACGGACAGTATTGATCTTAAAGAAAGAAGCTTACGTGCTATAGGAAAGGGTAATAAAACACGGATTTTACCAATAGGAACTAAAGCCGCTGAGGCATTAGAAATTTGGCTAAACAATCGATCAAGTTTAATCAAGATGGAGAGTCCAGCTTTATTCCTTAGTAAGCTAGGTAAAAGGATTAGCACCCGCTCAGTTCAAGATCGGCTTAATTATTGGCGAAAAAAGCAGGGCTTAGAACAGCATGTTCATCCGCATAAACTTCGTCACTCCTTTGCCAGCCATATTCTCGAATCTTCAGGTGATTTAAGAGCAGTACAAGAATTACTGGGTCATGCCGATATTAGTACCACTCAGATTTACACCCATTTGGACTTTCAGCATTTAGCGAATGTTTATGATAAGGCGCATCCTAGAGCGCGTAAGAAAAAGTAAAAAATAGGCGAACCAAGCGTAGCGAGATAATGTTGGAGCGATAGCGACGACTACCCGTAGGGCGAATAAAATGAGTAAAGGTGGGGGGGTGTACTTTATATAAGCAAACTAACTACATTCAGAGAATGACTGGTTTATTAGAAAGCTCATTTTTATCATTATTCTTAATAGGAAAATGCTTGGTAAGTAGAAGATCAATCTCTTCAATTCCTTTCACCGCTCCATTTCCAAAATCATTAGCTTTATAATATTTCTCCATTAAATTACAGATGCGCTGCCACTCTTGTTGGCCTACTTTTTTATTAATACTTCTATCGGCTGTAATTTCAACTTTGTGATCTGCCAATAGCAGGTAAATCAAAACACCATTATTCTCTTCGGTATCCCATACCCGCAATAAAGAAAATACCTCTACAGCGCGTTCAAGCATCGGTTCATCTCGCCATAAGGCTTTTAAAGGCAAAGAACTTTCTATTGCAAAGCGAATTTCACCACTATGGTGTGACTCGGATTTTGCAATGGCCGCTTCAATTTTTGCCAATGCATCTCTAGGAAAGTCACGTCGCAGCCACCAACCAGGGTAAAAAAGATGTTTTATGATTCTAGTGAGATTCATTACCAGCCACCCGAAGCCCCGCCGCCGCCGAATCCGCCGCCGCCTCCACTAAACCCACCACCGCCGCCAAAACCTCCCCCTCCAAAGCCACCGCCGTAGCCGCCACCATCACGATAACTACTGCTACGAGAACCACTAAAGCCCAAGCTAAAAATACCGAGGAAAAAGACAGAGAGTATCACCAAATAAACACTGTGGGATAAAAACCAAACAAGTAAAGCGCCACCAATAGTGACTAAAGACACCGAAATTAAACGCCCTACCAGCGGAACTAAAAAACTCGTTATAAAAGAAGAACCCATTACCAAAAAGGCAAGCATACCCGCCGTATCGTTATCTCTGTTTCCCTGATTTGTATTGGCAGGTGGTAAACTTTCACCTCTTATGAGATTAGCGATTTGCTCTGTACCGGCTAAAACGCCATCATAAAATTTATTACGACGAAACTCGGGGCTTATGTATTCATTGATAATCCGTCCTGCATAAACATCGGTAACAGCACCTTCTAAACCATAACCTACCTCGATACGCATTTTACGATCATCTTTGGCAATTAATAACAACACGCCATCGTCTACGTCTTTTCTGCCTAACTTCCATTTTTCAACTACACGCAGAGAGTAATCCTCAATCGCTTCAGGACTCGTTGTTGGCACAATGAGAACCATTAATTGGCTTCCTTTCTCTTGCTCCAATTGCGATAAGGTTTGTTCAATATGTGTTTTTTGGTTCGCGGACAATGTCGCTGTTAAATCAGTTACACGTTCATTTAATGCAGGAATAGGTTGAAGGTCTGCCTGCACATTCGTGCTTAGAGCAAAACTAATTAACAGCAGTGAAATGAAATACTTCAAAGGATTAGCCGTTAGTTAGTCGCAGGTGCGTTATTAAAATCAACTTTTGGTGGCGCAGCAATTTCAGTTTCATTGGCTACACTAAAATTCGGTTTTGTACTAAAACCCATGCTGTTAGCAATCATATTTCCAGGAAACTTACGCACGGTTAAATTGTAGTCTCTAACAGTTTCGATGTAGCGTTTACGCGCCACGGTAATACGATTTTCAGTACCTTCCAATTGCGTTTGTAAGGCGAGGAAGTTTTTATCTGATTTAAGGTCAGGGTAACGTTCCACGGTAACTAATAAACGACTTAAGGCAGAACTTAGTTGCCCTTGGGCTTGCGTGAATTTTTGGAATGCTTCTGGATTATTTAAAGTTTCTGGAGTGACTTGAATCGAAGTTGCTTTGGAGCGAGCTTCTACCACACTGGTTAACACATCTTTCTCTTGCTGAGCAAAGCCTTTAACGGTACTCACTAAATTGGGTATTAAATCAGCACGACGTTGAAATTGGTTAGTAACCTCTGCCCATGATGCCGTTACGCTTTCATCTCCGCTGATTATTTTGTTATAAACACCTATGCCCAAAATAACGAAAAGGGTAATTGCTGCAAGGACTATAGTGACTAATTTTGACATGCGATTTGCTCCTATAATTTTATTTTTTAGATAATATCATTAAAAAGTACATAGGTAGTTTTTATCCGTATAAATGTTCTAATCCATACCAGTTATCTTAAATATCACTCAATTAGTAGCTGAGAATAACATTCATTGATAAATTGATTATATGATCGTGTGAAGTTAGCTCTCCAAGCTAATGGACAATCTAAAAGTTCATTAGACAAATAAAACTAATAATTAAGCTATTTATAAACCACATATGTGATCTTCTATTATGAAAAAATATTCACTTGTTCTAAGTAACAATATTGTAACCTTACTAAGTATTTTAGTATTCAGCCTATTGCCGCTAACTACTTTACAAGCAGAGCAAGGCCATGACCATGGTGTTGATCATGCATTAGATGATATGATTTTGGCTGAACAAGCGAAGGATACTCCAGCATTTGTTATGCCAAAACTGTCGGAAAGATTAGTCCGACGTCCAACAAATGAAGATGGTGCATGGGGGCCTGTGATTCAATGGCCTCATATCCCTGTTTCTGCAGCTAACCTACCTGATGGCCGCATCCTTAGTTTTGCTTCAAACAAGAAAAGAAGCTTTCCTGCGGGGCCAGAATTTACTTTCGCGGCCACATGGAACCCCCTAACAAATACCTTTGTAGAAAATAATCACAATTCACATGATATGTTTTGTGGTCATTTAACAACGCTAGAAGATGGCCGTATTTTTATTGCTGGTGGACGCAATCATGTAAAAACTACGACCGTTTTTGACTATCGCACGGATTCTTGGCTAAAACTCGATGATATGAACCGTGGTCGCTGGTACCCAACTGCAGTCACATTACCTACCGATGAAGTTTTAATCGCGATTGGTAGTAGTGGTGGAAAATATCCTGAACTATGGACAGAAGGACAAGGGTGGAAATCTTTAACAGGAGCTAGCTTGCAAACTCCAATTCTTAGTTATACACAATTTTTTGAGAGAGCATGGTGGCCGTTATTACACGTTGATCCTCGTGGTAAGGTGTTTCATTCAGGGCCAACACCCAAAATGCATACAATAGGCACTGATGGTTTAGGAACATTGACAAAAGTAGGCCCAGAAAATCACGATTGGTATCCAAAGCATGGTACAACGGTCATGTTTGATGAGGGTAAATTATTAGTTGCTGGTGGTGCTATCTCAGGTAGTAATGGTCGTAGTACCAATAAAGTGATGGTCATTGATATCACAGGTACTGAACCGCAAGTTACTCAAGTTGCACCAATGACCTTCGCCCGTAAATTCCAAAATGGTGTGATGCTTCCTACTGGTGAAGTACTGGTCGTTGGTGGTAATACCTCAGGAAAAAAGTTTAATGATACGGGTACTATTTTACCCGCTGAAATATGGAATCCTGAGACAGGGGTTTGGCGCACTATTGCCAGTATTTCGAAACCACGAAACTATCATTCGATTGCCCTTCTCTTAACCGATGGTCGGGTTCTTTCTGCTGGTGGCGGATTGTGTGGCTGTGCGGCTGATCATCAAGACGGTCAGGTTTTAACACCTCCTTATTTATACAATAGTGATGGTTCACTTGCTGCTCGTCCCGTTATTTCTAATGCGCCTAATACCATTAAGAATGGGCGAACTTTTTCGCTACAAAGTGATACAGATATAATCAAATTTAGTTTAATCAAGATGTCAGCAACAACCCATGGTGTTAATACTGATTTACGTTATTTAAAAGTACCCTTCACACACGATGGAAATGGCAATTATCAATTAACAGCACACAGTAATATCAATGTGTTAACGCCAGGTTTTTGGATGTTATTTGCAGTAAACAGTGATGGTGTTCCCTCTATTGCAAAGATTATCCAAGTTTCAACCAGTGGCTTGCCTACGGTTACACAACCACAAAATCAAGCAAACACCCTTAATGCAACAGTGTCTTTAGTAATTAATGCTAATGATCCTCTGGGTGGTAATCTTACTTATTCAGCGATTGGTTTGCCTCAGGGTTTAAATATCAATTCTAACTCAGGAGTGATTTCTGGGCAGCTACAAGCAGTAGGAATTTATAATCCAACAGTTACTATTAGCAATGCGAATTCTAGTATTCAAACACAGTTTAGATGGATTGTTTATGCTTCGGGTTCAACTCCTGGCGTATCTTATGCCTATTATGAAGGTAGCTGGAGTGAACTTCCTGACTTTAACCTTTTAACGCCAGTGTCTAGCGGTAATTTTAATGGTTTTAATATTTCACCACGAGCCCGAAATGAGAATTTTGCTTTCAGACTTACAGCGCGAATAAATATTACCCAAGCGGGTAACTATACTTTTTATACAAGCTCAGATGATGGTAGTCGTTTATGGATTGATGGCAATTTAATTGTCGATAATGATGGCTTGCATGCGATTCAAGAGCGATCTGGTTCAGTCAATCTAAGTACAGGACAGCATCTTATTACGGTAGGCTTTTTTGAATTGACAGGAGGAGAAGGATTAACAGTTAAATACTCAAGTGCTACAATTTCAAAGCGCCTAATACCGTCATCCATTTTATTTCAGAACCCACAAAATAATGTTGCACCTCAAATAAATAACCCAGGTGATCAAATAAGTTCAATAAACTCTAGCGTTCAGTTAGGTATTATTGCGACGGATACGAATAATGACAGTTTAACTTTTAGTGCTACAGGTTTACCAACTGGGCTTGTTATTAGCAGTTCTGGCAACATCAGCGGTACAGCAAATACGGCAGGCAGCTTTACTGTTTCTGTTAGCGTAAATGATGGTCAAGGTGAGTCCGCCTCTGTCACGTTTGACTGGAATATTATTACCCCTTTGAGTATTTCGCCTATCCAGTCGGGACCAAAACAAGCAGGAACTACGACAAGCTACAATGCTGTTGTCAGCGGGGGCAATAGTTTACGATACAAGTGGAGTTTTGGTGATGGCTCGGCTACAACTGCTTACTCTGGAAGCTCTTCTATTAGTCATACATTTTCAAGTGCGAATACCTATGTGGTTACACTATTTGTTCAAGACGGCAGTGATACACCCATTGAATACCAATTTGTACAAGCAATCTATGCACCGACAACTAGCTTAAAACCAAGTAGCTCTAATAGTATTGCTTTTGAAGTAGCGTCTGGAAATAACCGTGTCTGGAATGTAAATCCTGACAATAATACGGTATCCGTTTTTGATACAGAAATGCATGCCAAGATAGCTGAAATAACCGTAGGTACTGACCCTCATTCTCTAGCTTTTGCGCCTAATGGTCGCTTATGGGTGATTAATAAAGATTCTGCAACAATCAGTATTATCAATACGACTAGTTTGTCAGTTGTGAATACTATTACTCTGAAAAAAGGCTCACAACCTTACGGTCTTGCTTTCTCACCTACTGGCAACTTCGCCTATGTGGTGCTTGAAGCATCAGGTGAATTATTGAGATTAAACCCTAGTAATGGCTCGCTAGTTTCCAGCTTAAATATTGGCAGTCGTCCAAGGCATGTTTCTGTTAATAGCAGTGGTAATAAAATTTATGTTACACGTTTTGTTACGCCAAGGTTGCCAGATGAAGATACTGCAAACCCTAAAACTAGTTTTAATGGGCAAGATCTTGGTGGTGAAATAATTGTTGTCAATGGCGCTAGTTTTTCAATTACTAACACCATTATTTTAAAGCACAGTGAAAGACATGATTCAGAGCACTCGAGTAGAGGTATTCCAAATTACTTAGGTCCTGTGGTGATTTCGCCTGATGGGGCAAGCGCATGGATTCCATCAAAACAAGATAATATTAAGCGTGGTGTTTTACGCGATGGTAATCAATTAACCCACGATAGTGCTGTTCGAAGCATTAGTTCCAAAATTAATTTATCCAATGAGTCTGAAATTACCTTTGCTCGTATCGACCACGATAACGGCGGTATTGCCAGCAATGCTGTTTTTTCTAAACACGGTAACTACCTGTTTGTTGCCCTAGAAGGTAGCCGAGAAGTAGCAGTTGTAGATGCTTATAGTAATGAAGAATTTTACCGTTTTTCAGTCGGTCGTGCCCCTCAAGGTTTAGCAATATCAGCGGATGGGTTAACCTTGTACACACATAACTTTATGGATAGAAGTATCAGTGTTCACAATATTTCAAGCATCATCAATAGCATGGCAACCTCTGTAGTTCATTTATCTGTTTATGAGACGGTTAGTAATGAACAACTTTCACAAAATGTATTAAACGGAAAGCAGCTATTTTATGATGCAGGTGACTTAAGATTAGCGAATGAACAGTATATGAGCTGTGCATCGTGTCATAACGATGGTGATACCGATGGACGTGTCTGGGATTTCACTGGCTTTGGCGAAGGTTTACGAAACACTATTGGCTTGATAGGCCATGGTGGAACCGCACAAGGGCCATTACATTGGAGTGCAAACTTTGATGAAGTGCAAGACTTTGAAGGGCAGATTCGTGATTTTTCCGGTGGCACGGGTCTTATGTCCAATGGTAATTTCCATAGTGGTACGCGTTCACAACCTTTAGGTGATACAAAAGCAGGACTAAGTCAGGATTTAGATGATTTAGCAGCTTATATAACATCTTTAAATAGCGTATCGACAAGCCCATTTAGAAATCAAAATGGCTCTTTAACCACTTCTGCATTACAAGGGCAGGCTATATTCACAACAAAAGGCTGTGATAGTTGTCATTCAGGTCAGCACTTTACGGATAGCGCACCTGGTAATTTACACAATATAGGAACAATAAGAAGCTCTAGTGGCTCTCGTTTGAGCAGTGCTTTGACAGGTATAGATACGCCAACGCTAAGAGGTTTGTGGGTTACATCTCCTTACCTACACAATGGTTCAGCTACAACTATAGCTGGGGCAATACAAGCACATAATAATGTCAGTGTGAACTCAACTGAGCTATCTCATTTAGCCAATTATTTAAAGCAACTTGATGACAATGTAACGATAGCGACAGGTATTTCAAATGAAGTGAGCTCAGGACAGATTACTGTTGATGGAAATGGCTCAGATTGGTCGGGATTAACGACTTTTGGCAATGATGCCAACGATGTATCGGGTAGTAATAATCCAATTGATATAGAAAACATCACATTTGCACATGATGATACCAAGCTTTATATACACTATAACAACCACGGTAATATTGACCCGACACAAAGTTCGGGCAGTTATATTGCATGGGGTTGGCAGTTATATTTGGATACGGATAAGAATACTACTACAGGTTTTAAGGTGGGCTCTATAGGCGCTGATTACATACTCGAAGGCAATCAAATGATGCGCTATAACGGGTCTGGGAGCTCTTGGGATTGGACTCACCTAAGCGGAGCTCTCACGCAGTACAACAGTGACACTGCTGAGCTTTCGATTAATCGTAGCGTGTTTGGTAATCCAAACTCCATGAACTTTGTTTTCATGGGGGCAAATGAAGCTTATGGTGGTTCTGCAATTGATCTATATCCTGACACTTTAAATTCGAGTCAGTCACAACAGCAATATTATGAATACTCTTTTACAGGCGGAACCACGCCACCTCAGGGAACGCCTGTTGCACATTCTCAATCGATTGCTCTTCAGCATGGTGAATCAACTGATATTAGCCTGACGGGTTCAGACCCTGAGAATAATCCGCTAACGTTCTTGCTTATATCAAACCCATCACACGGAAGTTTAACGGGTAATGCGCCCAATCTTAGCTACACGCCTGATGTTGGTTTTAATGGTTCGGATAGTTTCTTATTCATGGTAAATGATGGCACTGAAAATAGCTTAACAGCGACGGTTTCAATACAGGTTAGAGCAAACCAAACAGGTATTATTTCAAATCCTGTTATCAGTATTGATATTGATGCAAATGCAAATGATTGGTCTGGATTAACACGCTTTGAAAGCGATCCACAAGATCTAACAGGCAGTGGAGAAATAATTGATTGGCAAAATATAGCGGCGGCACATAACGCTGATAAGTTGTACCTACTTTATAATAACAGGAACACTATTGATAGTGGTTCGGGTTCTTACATACCATGGGGTTGGCAAGCTTATATCGATGTAGATAACGATGCTTCAACAGGTTATCAAATAGCATCGATTGGTGCTGACTACATACTAGAAGGTAATCAGCTTCAACGCTATATAGGAACCGGTTCAGATTGGAACTTAGCAGCACCCGTTGAGGTAGAGTCGTGGTATAGCGGTAATCTTGTTGAGATAGCAATCCCTCGTAGTGAGTTTACAAACCCTGATACGATTCAATTAGTATTTGTGGGTGATAATGAAGTTTATGAAGGTATTCAGAGTGACTACTATCCCGATATATCTGCAAGCCAAAACTACTTAGAATATTCATTTAGCAATAGCCCACAAACAGTGAATAGACCTATTGCTTTATCACAGACATTAAATGTTGATCAAAATACACCTCAAAATTTGAACCTAGGAAATGGTAATAACAATCAAGGCTCATTGAGCTACAGAATTATTAGTGCACCATCTCACGGAGTAATTTCTGAAAGTAGCGCAGGTATGATTTACACGCCATCTCAAAGTTATATAGGTACTGATACAATTCGTTTCGTCGTTAATAACACTACTTTTGATAGTTCGGTTGGAACCATTCAAATCAATGTTAGGGCTAGTGGAACTACACCTGCAATAGCTGGTTCGCAAGGTAGTGGTTCTGAAGCAGGAGGCTCAATACCGCTATCTTTGATCATTCCTTTACTTCTTTTATTTGGAAGAAGGCGTTTGAGCTATTTATAGCTTATCAAAAAAACAGCGAAAAGTGGGGGGGTGTGCTTTTAGTCCTAAGTAAGTATAAAACTCCTTAATTTGACGGTAGAGACTTATTTAATTGCAAAGAATTAAAGGTCTCATATTGATTTGGAAACTTAGATCTTATAATA
>CAYTRF010000011.1:9883-11478 GCA_964440065.1 uncultured Cocleimonas sp.
CATCAGGTGTAAAAAATCCTGTGATGATTATTCCTAATACTATTACACCGCTACTGATTTTCTCGTTTTTATCAAATAACTTTAATGCAGTTCCAAATGAGCGTTTTAATCTGTACCCCATAAAATCCACGCTATATATCTCATCTAGTAACAAATGCAGAATAAAACCCGCAAAAATAAAGAAGGCAACTAGCCATGATATAAAAGCTGGCTTTTGAAAAGCGTGAAAACTTAGAGCCGCTGTAATAAAACTAAATAAAATAGCAGCGATGATCGAATGAACTGAACCTCGGTGTACTGTTACTCTTTGAAAAAGAGCCCAAACAGGAAAACGTATAAAGAGATAAATTCCCAAACCTGCACCCCATAGTTCCACAATTGATAATTGGTTCTTAACGGAGAAAACCCAAAGAAAAGTGATTATGATCCCAAGCAATGAAAACAAAATGCGGCTTGGATAAGAGTAATGTAAATCAACATCAGGAAGAATTCCCCCTATCACTCCAGCAGATGCTAATAATAAAGCCTCTTTTGAATCGACAAAACCTACTTGTAAACAAAGAGTCGCAAGCATTCCTGATGCAACAGCGGCAACTCCTAGGTGCGTATTAAAATTAGCCATAAATACACACTACCTGTTATTGTGGCGAATATAAATTGATATTAATGGATTATTACTTTATGAATTATTTAACAAAAGCAATACTCCTTTTTGCTACTCTGTTACTTTCCCCATTTTTACTAGCAGATGAAGTAGTGACCAAACAGGTTTTTATCACTCATGGCGTAGTTAGCATTGATGTAAAGCACGCTAGTAAAAATGTAAAAATAATGCGTGAGCAAGAAAAGCAAAATCAGCTTGTAGAGTTCTATCGTAAAACCACTCGTGGCACCATTCAAGCGATGCATCCATTTGAACCGCACCAAGTAGACACTTTAGGTGAACGTGAAATTATTGATTATATTAAAAAAATGTCGGATGGTGATGATTCAATTATTATTATCGACTCAAGAACACCTGCATGGATAAAACGAAGTGGGATGATACCAGGCGCTGTGAATATTCCGTTTACTAAGTTTAAAGAACCTGAAGATGCATTAGAGATAATGGAAGATGATTTTGATGTGGTGGTTGGAGATACTATTGATTTTAGTAACGCTAAAACATTGATAATGTATTGTAATGGAAATTGGTGTGGTCAATCTCCTACGGCTATTAGAAAGATACTAGCAATGGGTTATCCTGCAGCAAAAATTAAATATTATCGTGGTGGTATGCAAAGCTGGGCAGGATTAGGGTTAACGGTTGTAAAGTAAGAAATAAAATATACCGCTCATTTCGTGCAAGTTCTAATAGAGCCGCTTCATTGTGTCGTTCTTATACATACCCATAAGAATGTACCCTCCCACTATTATTCATTTTATTCGCCCTACGGGTAGTCGTCGCTATCGCTTCAACACTATATATCTCCACTTGGCTCACGGCTTTTCCTATTACATTTTCTTAATGGACCCTTGATCAAGTCCCATAAAATTCTGAAAAAAGTTTCATGGTCATCAGGTCAAAATGACCAAGTAAGCTTATTACGTGAAAT